>JADCFP010000147.1 GCA_020249465.1 Roseomonas sp.
ACGTGTGAAGATGCTCGAAAAACAACGAGGTAGAGCGGCGGGCGTGAACACATGTGAACGCAACACGCTCTAGAGAATTGGGCTTGGGGGCACGCCATTACGCGATGAAATCATCGCTGCATCTGCTGTTTTTCGCCATTCTGCTGTTTGGCGGTGCTTGGCCCATCACCAAGGCAGCTTTGTCGGATGCCAGCCCCATGTGGTTCGGCTTTGGGCGGGCCGCGCTCGCAACTTTGGTCGCAGCGCTTTTGCTGATGATCCTGCGGCGCTTTCATCGCCCGAAGCGAGAGGATTTGCCCACTGTTATCGCCGTAGGCTTGCTGCAATTGGGCGGGTTTTTCGTGCTGGCCCATGCCGCGGTTGCCATGGTTGAAGCCGGGCGCACCGCCATCATTTCGGCCGTTGTGACCTATTGGCTCATTCCGCTCTCCATGCTGGTGATGGGCGAGAAGGTCTCCGCGCGACGCTGGCTGGCGGCTTTGCTTGGCCTTGCTGGCATATTGGTGCTGGCCGGTCCCTGGGCGGTGAATTGGGCCTCGCCTGAACAGGTGTTGGGCCATGCCATGCTGATCCTGGCCGCACTGCTCTGGAGCATCGCCATCATCGTCACGCGGCGCTTTCCGGCGAAATCCCCGATGTTTGATTTGCTGCCATGGGCCTTTTCCATTGGCGCGCTGGTCATTCTGCCCTTTGCGCTGGTGCTGGAACCCAATGGCGGCATTGGCCCGGCTTCCTGGCCCTTCATGCTTTATATCGGGCTGATCGTGGCCCCGATCGGCACCTGGTGCGTGGTGGAGGTCGGGCGACGCCTGCCCGGTGCGGTTGCCTCGGTAGCCTTTCTGCTGGTGCCGGCCTTTGGGGTATTTGTCTCCACCCTTTGGCTCGGTGAGCCCTTTGGCTGGGATATGATGCTGGGCGGCGGGTTGATTGTGGGGTCGGTCGTGCTGGCGGCGTCGGAATAGATGCGGCTGCAGGCGCTGGAAGCCGGGCATGGGCCGCCGCTGGTGCTGCTGCATGGCCTATTTGGTTCCGCACGGAATTGGGGCGCGGTGCAGAAGGCGCTCGCCGCCGAATATCGCGTGGTGGCGCTGGATTTGCGCAATCACGGCGCCTCACACCATGCGCCGGGCATGGGCTATGCCGCGCAGGCAGAAGATGTGGCCGAGACCCTCGCGGCACTTGGTATCGAAAATGCCGCGGTGCTTGGCCATTCCATGGGCGGCAAGGTTGCCATGATGCTGGCGCTGACAAAGCCCGCCCTGATCGAACGCCTGATCGTGGCGGATATCGCGCCGCGCCCCTATCCGCCCGCGCTCCGCGCCACGGTGGCGGCGATGCAGGCGGTTCCATTGCATGCCGCCCTGACTCGCGCGGAAGCCGATCAGGCGCTACGCGCCGCCGTGCCCGAGGCACCCATTCGGAGCTTTCTGTTGCAGAACCTCCGCTTCGAGGCCACGCCGCCGGCTTGGCGGATCGGCTTGACCGAGATCGGTGCCGCCATGCCGGAGATCGAGGCTTTCGCACCACCGCCCGGCGCGCAGTTTGATGGCCCGGCGCTCGCCATGGCTGGCGCGCTGTCCCCCTATATCCGCGCCGAGGACCACGCAGCATTTCGCGCGCTATTTCCGCGTATGTCCTTTGCCAGCATCCCCCGCGCCGGCCATTGGCTGCATGCGGAAAATCCCGAAGGTTTCCTGGCGACGCTGAGGGCGTTTCTGGCGGCCTGAATGTTCCGCGGAAAAAACTTGACTCACCCGCGCCGTTTCGAGAGCCAGCTTTCCATCCGCGCCAGCGCCTCCTCAATCACCGCATCACCCTTGCAGAAGGCAAAGCGCGCGTAATGGGATGGCGCATCCTCACTCGCATAGAACGCCGTCACCGGAATGGCGGTGACCTTCGCTTCTTCCGTCAGCGTGCGGCAGAAGGCGACATCATCGCCATTGAAGCCAAGCGGGCGGAAATCGGTCGAGATGAAATAGGACCCCTTGGTCGGCAGCACATCAAAGCCAAGCCGCGCGAGGCCCGCGCCGAGCTTGTCGCGCTTCGCCTGCAAATGCGTCGAAAGCCCGTTGAAATAGGCGTCATCCTTCATGAGCCCCACCGCCACACCGCGCTGCAGATTGGGCGCGGTAGTGAAGGTCAGGTTCTGGTGCGCCTTCGTCACATTGGGCGCAATGCTGCGATCTGCCGTGATGTAGCCAATCTTCCAGCCCGTCAGCGAAAAAGTCTTGCCGGCGCTGCCAACGCGCATGCAGCGTTCCCGCATGCCGGGCAGCGTCATCAGCGGGATATGCTTCGCGCCATCAAAGGTCAGATGCTCATAGACCTCATCGCAAATCGCGTAGCAATCATGCTGTTCCAGCAGGCCCGCGATGAAACGGAGTTCTTCTTCGGTGAAGACCTTGCCGGTCGGGTTCATCGGCGTATTGAGCAGCAGCGCCTTGGTCTTCGGCCCGAAGGCTGCCGCCAATTCCGCGCGCGGCAGCGCCCATTCCGGTGGGCTGAGGCGCACCAGCTTCGGCACCGCACCAAGCAACCGCACCACCGGCAGATAGGTGTCATAAAGCGGTTCAATCAGCACGCATTCATCGCCGGGATTGAGCACCGCCATGAGGCAGGCGGTAATTGCCTCAGTGGCGCCCGAGGTCACCACCACCTCGGCATTCGGGTCGGCCTCAATGCCATAGAAGCGCTTGTTATGGTGCGCGACGGCCTGGCGGAGTTCCGGCACACCGCTCATCGGCGGGTATTGGTTGCGGCCATCCAGCAGGGCTGCGGCGGCGGCATGGATGACATCGGCCGGGCCATCATAATCAGGGAAACCCTGGCCCAGATTGACCGCGCCATGCTGATTGGCAAGCGCCGACATGACGGTGAAAATGGTGGTGCCAATGCCTGAAAGGACTTCGTTCTGCGGCTTCATCTAACCTGCCCGAATGCTGCGACCATGCGCTGGGCGACCCCAGCCTTGGCGCTTATGGGGTGATGCGCGGCGGCGGGCAAGCCATTGACCAGCCCTGCCAGCATTTTGGGCTTAATGAACAAAAAATAGGCTACCGCTGCCCAGAAAAGCGTTTTTCTTGGCTCGCCGCGATTGTCCGCCCCCCCTACCGCATGCCATATGCGGCGCGAGTGAGCGGGGCGCGGCACCGCCGAGCATGAAATGGGGGCATCCCCATGATGGGACGGGAGCGATGAAAAAGATCGAGGCCATCATAAAACCCTTCAAACTTGATGAGGTGAAGGACGCGCTGCATGAAATCGGGCTTCAGGGCCTGACAGTGATCGAAGCGAAGGGTTTCGGCCGGCAAAAGGGCCATACGGAGCTCTATCGCGGCGCCGAGTACGTCGTGGATTTCTTGCCCAAGGTGAAGGTGGAAGTGATTTGCAGCGACGACATGCTCGACCGCGCCGTGGAAGCCATTCAGGCCGCCGCCCGCACGGGCCGGATCGGTGATGGCAAGATTTTTGTATCTGACGTTTTGGAAGTGATCCGTATTCGCACCGGTGAGCGGGGCGAGGACGCGGTCTGAGGCCTTTGAGTTTCGCCCCACCCCATCTCGGCGGGGGTTGCGGGGCGTGGGTGGCGGGAATAGACCCTGCCGCGCCTGAATAAGCCGGGCAGGTGCCCATGGGGTATTTGCCTGGTGCCGGACTGGGTCGCGGGATACCGAAGTCGCGGCTCGGGGCAGTCTCTTTCGGGGTTCGCTAGCAGGGAATAGGATCGCAAAGTATGGCCAAAAAGCCAGCAGCCGCCGCGGGTGGCAACGCCGTCTCCAAGGTTATGGAGATGATCAAGGAACATAGCGTGGAGTATGTGGATTTCCGTTTCACGGATCCGCGCGGCAAGTGGCAGCACACCGCCCAGCATGTTTCGACCATTGAACCGGAAATCTTCGAAGAAGGGATCATGTTTGATGGTTCCTCGATCGCGGGTTGGAAGGCGATCAATGAATCAGACATGATCCTGATGCCGGATGCGACGACGGCGGTGATGGATCCCTTCTCGGCCAAGCCGCAGATGATCCTGTTCTGCGACATTTATGAACCCTCGACCGGTCAGCGCTACAACCGCGACCCGCGCTCCACCGCGAAGAAGGCGGAAGAATTCCTGAAATCCACCGGGATTGGCGATACCGCCTTCTTCGGCCCGGAAGCGGAATTTTTCGTGTTCGACAATGTGAAGTTCGGCACGGGCGGCAATTTCGGCCATTTCTCGCTTGATAGCGTTGAAGGCCCTGGCGCCAATATGAAGGACTTCCCGGAAGGCAATATGGGCCATCGCCCGGTGGTGAAGGGTGGCTATTTCCCGGTGCCGCCGGTGGATAGCGAACAGGATCTGCGCGCCGAGATGCTCTCCACCATGGGTGAGATGGGCCTGCCGATCGAAAAGCATCACCATGAAGTGGCGCAGTCGCAGCACGAACTCGGCACGAAGTTCGGCCCGCTCGTGCAGCAGGCGGATTTCATGCAGATCTACAAGTACTGCGTGCACAATGTCGCCCATAGCTACGGCAAGACCGCGACCTTCATGCCGAAGCCGATCTATGGCGACAATGGCTCGGGCATGCATGTGCACCAGTCCATCTGGAAGGCCGGCAAGCCGGTGTTCGCCGGCAACGGTTATGCCGACCTGTCCGAGACCGCGCTTTACTACATTGGCGGCATCATCAAGCACGCCAAGGCGCTGAATGCCTTCACCAACCCGCTGACCAATTCCTACAAGCGGTTGATCCCGGGCTTTGAAGCGCCCGTGTTGCTCGCCTATTCCGCGCGCAACCGTTCGGCTTCCTGCCGCATTCCTTACGCGACCAGCCCGAAGGCGAAGCGTGTTGAAGTGCGCTTCCCTGATCCGGGTGCGAACCCCTACCTCGCCTTCGCTGCCATGCTGATGGCCGGCATTGATGGCATCAAGAACAAGATCCATCCGGGCGACCCGATGGATAAGGATTTGTATGACCTGCCGCCGGAAGAGCTGAAGGGCATTCCGACCGTGTGCGGTTCCTTGCGTGAAGCGCTGCAGGCGCTGGAAGCGGATCACGACTTCCTGCTCGCCGGCGATGTCTTCTCCAAGGATCAGATAGAAAGCTATATCGAGCTTAAGTGGACGGATGTGTACAAGTTTGAACACACCCCGCACCCGGTTGAGTTCGAAATGTACTACTCCGTCTGATCCTGACCGGATTGGAACGGGAAGGGGCCTCGTGCGCTGCACGAGGCCCTTTTGCATTTGGGACGCCGGCGTGATCAGCTAGGGTCCATGATTCCTGATCCCAAAACCTTTCTGTCCAACCCTGCCTTGCTGGATGAGGCGCTGGCGGGGGGCGATATCGCGCCCTTGCTGATGGTGCTGGTGCATCTTTCTGGCGAAGTGGAATGGCTCGACCGGCTGGCACCGCATATCAAGGGCCCCTGGAACTTTCACGAAGCGGCACCTGATGAATTGCGCGCGGCTTTGCGCAGCAGGTTACGGGAAGTGCTGTTGGATTATGCGCAAAGCGGGCGCCCTCTGCCAGCGGAGCCGCCCGCGCATCTGCTGCATCGTATGCTGTCTGTCGGTGTGGGCGCTGAGGTGCCCCCGGAATACCTGCCGCTGATCCGCGAAGAAACCGTGGTGGATGCGCCGGATCCGAAAACCGTGCAATGGCGCTGCGATGTGCCGCCAGCGCGTCGTGCGGCGTTTCGCACCGGCATTATCGGCGCCGGCGTTTCCGGCCTGCTGATGGCGATCAAGCTGCAGGAAGCCGGGCTGCCCTTCACGATATTTGAGAAGAATGATGCGGTCGGCGGCACCTGGTATGAAAACGACTATCCGGGCTGCGGCGTGGATACGCCCAATCACTTTTATTCCCTTTCCTTTGAGCCCAATCATGATTGGCCAGAGCATTTTTCCAAGCGCGACCAGCTTTGGCAGTATCTGGAAGGCATCGCCGACAAATACGCGCTACGGCCGCATTTGCACCTGAATACCAGTGTCACCGCCGCGCATTATGATGAAGCGGCGGCGCTCTGGCGTGTCACAACACGAAACGCCGATGGCCGCGAAGAAACCCATGAGTTTGAAGCGCTGATCGGCGCCGTTGGCACGATCAGCCGCCCGGTCATCCCGCCCATTCCGGGCATTGAGGATTTCGCCGGCCCGCTATTTCATACCGCGCGCTGGGATCACAGCATTGCGCTGGATGGCAAGCGTGTGGCGATGATTGGCACCGGCGCATCCGGCATGCAAGCCGGGCCTTCCATTGCGCCCAGGCTTGGGCATTTCACCATTTTCCAGCGCCAGGCGCATTGGGCAGTCTATAACGCCAATTACCATGCGGTCGTGACAGAAGCGAAGAAGGCAGCGCTGAAGCATATTCCCTTCTATGCCAAATGGTATCGCTTTCAGCTTTTATGGGCATCCGCTGATGGCATGCATGCGTCGCTCCATAAGGACCCGAATTGGGATCTGCCGGCGCAATCGCTCAATGCCACCAATCAAAAGCTGCGCGAGGATATTATCGGCTATATCAAGACGCAGATCGGCAATCGCACGGATTTGCTGGAAAAGGTCGTGCCGCCCTATCCGCCCTATGGCAAGCGCATGCTGCGCGATAATGGCTGGTACAAGATGCTGACGGCGCCGCATGTGGAGCTGGTCACCACACCCATCGCGCGCATTGTGAAGGATGGTGTGGAGACCACGGATGGTCGGCATCACGCCGCCGATGTCATCATCATGGCGACAGGTTTTGATGGCGCCAAGGCGCTTGGGTC
>JADCFP010000148.1 GCA_020249465.1 Roseomonas sp.
ACGAGAACGACCCGCCGATATCCTGCCCCTCGCGCGCTATTTCGCGGAACGCTATGCCCAGGCCAATGGCCTGCCGGTCCGCATGCTCTCGCCGGAAGCCGAGGGCATGCTGCTGCGCCATCCCTGGCCCGGCAATGTCCGCGAATTAGAAAATGCGGTGCATCGCGCCGTGCTTTTGGCCGAAGGCAGCAGCATTGGTGCCGATGCGATTGAATTGATGGCGCCCGCCACGGTCGCCGCCATGGCGGCCCCGATCACCGCCGCCATGCCGGAGGCTGCACCGCCACCCGTCGCGACAGCGCCGACCGCCGCACCGCAAGCCGCCCAGCCGCGCAGCGCCGCGACCCTGGTTGGCCGCCGGATGGAGGAGGTGGAGCGTGAATTGATCCTGGAAACCCTTTCACATTGTCTCGGCAATCGGACGCGGGCAGCGGAAATGCTTGGTATTTCCATCCGCACCCTGCGCAATAAGCTGCATGAATATCGCGCTGCGGGTGTCCCGGTACCGCCCATCCCCGGGCAGATGCCGGCATCGGCCACGGTTGACTGAAGCGCGTGTCGGAAACGCTCGTCCCCTCCTGGTTAAAGCGCGCCCAACCCGGCAATGACGTTGCGCTGGCGCTTGGCGTCGCGCTGCTGCTGGTGGTGCTTATTGTGCCACTGCCGGTGCTGCTGCTTGACCTTGGGCTTGCGATTTCCATCACGCTTTCCGTGCTTGTGCTGATGACATCACTTTTTTTGCAGCGCCCGCTTGATTTCACCTCCTTCCCGACCCTGCTGTTGCTGACCACACTGCTCCGGCTGTCGTTGAATGTTGCGACCACGCGCATCATCCTGACCCATGGGCATGAAGGCCCGGAATCTGCCGGCCATGTGATTTCCGCCTTTGGGGGCTTCCTGATGGGCGGCGATGTCGCGGTTGGGTTGATTGTGTTCTTCATCCTCCTGGTTGTGAATTTCGTCGTCATCACCAAGGGCAGCGGGCGCATCGCCGAAGTCGCGGCGCGCTTCAGCCTGGATGCCATGCCTGGTAAGCAGATGGCCATTGATGCGGATTTGTCGGCTGGCCTGATTGATGAAAACCAGGCCCGCGCGCGGCGCAAGGAATTGGAAGCCGAAACCGGCTTTTATGGCGCCATGGACGGTGCTGCCAAATTCGTCCGTGGCGATGCGATTGCCGGGCTGATCATCACTGCCATCAACCTGATTGGTGGCATTGCCATTGGCCTGCTCCGCCATGGCATGAGCTTCAGCGACGCGGTCATCAATTTTTCCATGCTGACCGTGGGCGATGGGCTGGTCACGCAAATCCCCGCCCTGCTGGTTTCGGTCGCCGCCGGTATCGTTGTCACCAAAGGCAGCACTGAAGGTACCGCCGATCAGGCCTTGATTGAGCAATTGGCTTCAAGCCCCAAGCCGCTCGCGATTGCTGCCGGCGCTTCGGGCGTCATGGCGCTGATGCCGGGCATGCCCTTCCTGCCCTTCGTCGCGCTGGCGGGGGCTGCCGGTTACGGCGCCTGGCGGCTCACGCAGAAGGAACAGCAGCGCGTCATTGCCGCCAGCAAACCGCCCTTGCCGACGCCCGAGGCTGATCTGCCCATTGGCGAATCCCTCAAAATGGATTTGCTCAGGCTGGAATTGGGCTATGGGCTGCTCTCACTCGCGGCCGGGGATGCGCCGCGGTTGACGGATCAGATCAAGGGGCTGCGCCGCACCATTGCGCAGGAAATGGGATTTGTCCTGCCTTCTGTTCGCATCCAGGATAATCTGGCGCTGGCATCCGATACCTATGTCATCAAGGTCAAGGAAATCGAAGCCGGTCGCGGCCAATTGCGCCACCCCTTGCTGCTGGCGATTGATCCATCGGGCGGCACGCCTGACATGCCGGGCGAGCGTTGCACGGAACCGACCTTCGGCCTGCCCGCGCTTTGGATAGATGAAGCGCGGCGCGAAGAAGCGCTGGCGCGCGGTTGCACGGTCGTGGATTGCGCTGGGGTGGTCGCGACCCACATCACCGAAATCGTACGCGAATACATGGCGGAGCTGCTTTCCTTCGCCGAGACACAAAAACTGCTTGATGAATTGCCGGCGGAACAGAAGAAGCTTGTGTCCGATCTGGTGCCGCAGCCAATCGGCGTTGGCGGCATTCAGCGCATTCTGCAAAGCCTGCTCGCGGAACGTGTTTCCATTCGGGATCTGCCCACAATCCTGGAAGGCATTCAGGAAGCCAATGCCGCAGGTGCGCGCACGGTCCCGACCATCCTGGCGATTGTGCGCCAGCGCCTGGCGCGCCAGCTTTCCGATGCAGCGCGCGGGCCCGAGGGCTATGTGCCGATGATCACGCTTTCCGCCGATTGGGAAGTGGCCTTCACGGAAGCGTTGATCGGCCCTGCCGATGATCGCCAGCTTGCCATGGCGCCTTCCAGGCTTTCGGAATTCATGCAAAAGCTGCGCGATGTTTTTGACAAGGCGAATGCCATGGGTGAGCAGCCTGTGCTGGTCTGTTCAGGCGCCATTCGCGCCCATGTGCGCGCCATTGTGGAACGCTTCCGCCCATCAACTCCGGTGCTGGCGCATACTGAAATCCATCCGCGCGCGCGTATCCGCACGGTGGGGTCGCTCTGAGATCATGAAGCAGGTCGGTCACGGATTCGCAAAGGCGTCAGGCTGAAGCAATGCGGGTCAAATTATTCCAGGCCGCGACCATGGCCGAGGCAATGGCGCAAATCCGCGCCGAACTTGGCGCAGATGCCATTATTCTTGAACAGCACCGCACGCGCCACGGCGTTGAGGTCACCGCAGCGCTTGAACCGGATGAGCCGCTGCTGATCCAGCCACTGACCGCAGCGACACCCTTTGCCGCGCCCGGGCCGCTTGATTTCCACAATATTCCGCAGGAATTGCTTCAGCTTCTGGCCAGAACACCGCTGGAACAAAGCCTGGCCGAGGCCTTGAGCTTCGCGCCCTTGCCCTCTGGCCGTGAACGGCCCTTGCTGCTGTGTGGCCCGCCTGGGGTGGGGAAAACCCTGACCATCGCGAAGCTTACCGCTCGGCTGGTGCTGTCGGGCACGCCGCCTTTGGTGATTACCACCGATGGCCAGCGTGCCGGTGCGGTGGAACAGCTTGCCGCCTTCACCCGTGTCATGGGGGTGACTTTGGCGGTGGCGCCAACACAGGCCATGCTTGCCAAGGCGCTCACGCATCGCAACCCGGGCCAGCCGGTCCTGATTGATACTGCCGGCTGCAACCCGTTCAATGCCGATCAGGCGCGGCAATTGCACCAGCTTGTCATCCAGGCAGGTGCCGATATGGCCCTGGTGCTGCCGGCGGGGCTTGATGCCGCTGAAGCCGGGGATTTGGCCCGCGCCTTCGCAGCGCTTGGCGCGCGCCATCTTTTGCCAACGCGGCTTGATGCCGCGCGGCGGCTCGGGAGTGTACTAATGGCCGCAAAGGCGGGACCGCTTTCATTGACCGAAGCAGGCATCGGCCCCGAAGTCGCGGATGGGCTTGAGACCTTGACCCCAGAAGGCTTGGCATCCCGCTTGCTCTCCTCAGCACAGAGCGGGCTTGCACAAGGCGGGGCCGCAAGGTCCGGGAAGGAAACCGCTTGATGTCGCAAGGCAGTTTCGCGTCCCAGCATGGGCGCATGATCGTGGTCGCCTCCGGCAAGGGGGGGGTGGGCAAGACTTGGTTTTCGATCAGCCTGGCCCAGGCGCTGGCGCGCAAGGGGCGGCGCGTTTTGCTGGCGGATGCTGATCTGGGCCTCGCGAATATTGATGTTCAGCTTGGCATTCAGCCGGACCGTGATCTTTCCGCCGTGCTTTCGGGCAAAATGACCCCCGCCGAGGCCGCCACACGTATCCCAGATGCTGGGTTTGATGTTTTGGCCGGTCGTTCAGGTTCGGGCGCGCTTGCGTCCCTCAGCCCTGCAGCGCTGGACACCTTTCTGGCGGCACTCGGCAGCGCGCGGGCACATTGGCAGGATGTGGTGGTTGATCTGGGTGCCGGTTTGGATATGGCGCAGCGACGCATCGCGGCGGCGGCGGATGTGCTGCTGGTGGTGGCGACCGAAGAACCGACCAGCCTGACCGATGCCTATGCGGTCCTGAAGCTGCACGGCATGGATAATCCCAAAGGCGTATCGCGCATTGTGGTGAATATGGCCGATGACCGCACCAGCGGGCAGCGTACCTATGAAGCGCTGCGCCGTGCCGCCGGCGCCTTCCTCAAGCGCGAAATTCCCCTGGCCGGCATTGTGCGGCGTGACCTCAAGGTGCGGGACGCCATCCGCCATCAAGTGCCGCTGCTGACGCGCCATCCGGGTGCTGCGGCGGCTTCAGATATTGAAGCCATTGCACAAGGCCTTGGGTGATCGGCAGAAGCCGTAACATCAGCGCCGCGTGAGGGCGCTTGCCACCTGCGCCAGCATTTCCGAAATGCGGAAAGGCTTTTGCAGGAACAGGAAATTCTCGGTGACAACCTCGCCGCTCAGCGTGCCTTCCGCATAGCCTGACATCAGCACAATGGGCAGATCTGGCTCAGTCTCTCGCAGGCGGCGCGCGAGGGTAAGGCCATCAATCGTGCCCGGCATGGCGACATCCGAAATCACCAGATCGGGCTTCAGGCCAGCAGCAATGGCACCAATTGCCGCTTCGCCATCTTCAACCGCCGTTACCTCATAGCCTGCGGTCGTCAGCGCGCGGCTGAGCAGGCGATGCAAGGGCGCTTCATCTTCCACCAGCAAAAGCCGTCGCCCTTCGCCCAGCGCATGGACACCGGGCGTATGCGCAACCGCCTTATCCGGCTCCGCCGCAACGCGCGGAAACCATAACCGAAAACAGCTGCCTTCCCCAGGGCGGGAGCGCACGGATACATGCCCACCCGATTGCCGCAAAATGCCAAGCACGGTCGAAAGCCCCAGCCCCGTGCCGCCGCCATCCCGCTTGGTCGTGTAGAAGGGCTCAAAAATGCGGGAGATCAGCTCAGGCTCCATACCCGCCCCTTCATCGGCCACTTCCAGCACCGCCCAGGGACCAGGCGCGATGGTGCCGCCCTGCGCCGCTTCGGGCGCCTGAAGGTCGCGGCTTTTGACCGAGATATGCAGCTGGCCCCCCTGCGGCATGGCATCGCGCGCATTGACCGCGAGGTTCATCAGCGCCTGGTCAATATGGCTTGGGTCCACGCGTGCGCAGGGGCCGGGCCGTTCCAGATCAAGCGTGATAGGGATGCGCCGGCCCAATAGGCGCGCGAGCAGCGGCGCCATGCCATCCACGGCGCGATCCAGCGCCACCACACGCGGCTGTACCGCCTGCCGGCTGGCAAAGGCCAAAAGCTGGCGCACCAGCCGCGCACCGCGCCCGGCGCTATCCAATATCTGGCGCAAATCCTCAGACGTTGCGGCATCCTGCCCACGCGCCAGCGCGGTTTCCGCCGCGGCACCCACGGCCGCGAGCAGATTATTGAAATCATGCGCAACACCGCCGGCAAGCCGCCCGACTGCCTCCAGCCGCGCCGCTTCTTCCAGCTGCGCCTGACGCCGCCGCCGCGCCGTGATGTCGAGCACACGGAGCAAGGCGCCCGGTTCACCGCGCAAGGGACGGCAATGCACCTCCACCGCCGCATCGGGGGCCTGATCAGGCGCGGCGAGCCTTGCTTCAACCGCGGGCGGCGCCGGTGGGCCGGCCAGAGCTACGGAGATAATCTGGCGCACCGCATCCTGGCTTGCCGCGGCGAATAACAGCGCGGGATCGCGCCCTGGCCCCGGTGCCGGGCCATCGGCGCAAAGCTTTTCCAGGACAGCACTCGCGGCCCTGATACGCCCTTCCGAATCCAAAACGGCAAGCCCGGCCTCTTCCTCGGATTCAAAAAGCCGACGGAAAGAATCTGCCGCAGCCTCGACCCTCCTCCCGCTCACGCGGCGGCTCCGGCGCGTCCACGCAGGCGCCAGACATAGGCGATGATTTCAGCCACCGCCTGGTAATGCTCGGCGGGGATTTCGGTATCCAATTCCAGCTTGAACAGCGCCCGCGCCAAGGGCGGGTTCGATACCATCGGCACATTGGAATCCTCGGCCAAGGCGCGGATGCGCGCCGCCACCGCTTCGGTGCCCTTCGCGACCACCTTTGGCGCCGCCTGGGAATTCTCGTCATAGGATAGGGCGACGGCGTAATGGGTCGGGTTGGTGATCACCACGGCGGCCTTGGGCACTGCCGCCATCATGCGCCGGCGCGCCCGCGCCATGCGGAGGCTGCGGATGCGACCCTTGATCATTGGGTCGCCTTCGCTTTCCTTCACTTCTTCGCGCACTTCCTGGCGCGTCATGCGCAACTTCTGCAAATGGCGAAACCGCACCACCAGGTAATCCAGCACTGCAATACCGGCAAAAGCGACCATGGCCGCAATGAAAAGATCCATCGCCGCGCGCACCATGAGGCGCAGCAGATCACCCGGCCCGAGCGACAATGCCGTTCGCAGCTCACGCGGGTCACCAAGCGCCCACCATAGCGCGGCACAGACAACCCCAAGCTTGATCAATGTGCGCAGGAATTCGATGCCACCATCGGGACCGAGCAGGCGCTTGATGCCGGAGGCTGGGCTGAGCCTGGAAAATTGCGGCTTCAGCCCCTTCGCGGAAATCAGCCCGCGGCTTTGCAGCATGGTGCCCGCAATGGCGCCAACAATCCCCAGGGCCATGACAGGCAGTGCTGCAAGCAAGCCAAGGCGCATCATTTCTGTCGCAACGAGGCCGATTTGCAACTGATGCCCGTTTTCCAGCACGCCCCTCATGCCGCGCATCAATTCATAGCCAAGGGGCGGCATGCCGAAAGTCAGGCCTATCAGTGCGGCGCCCAGGGCGAGGAAACTGACCACTTCGCGGGACAGGACAATCTGCCCTTCCTCGCGAGCCTTTTCGATCCGCCTTGGTGTGGCTTCTTCTGTCTTGTCCTGACCACCATCTTCACCGCCACCGCTGCTGCCCGACATGGTTCAACGCACCCCAGGCAGGGCGAGGAAAGTCTCCCGCGCGATACTGGCATAAAGACCAAGCATAGCTGGCAATAACAGGGCCAGCAGCAAAAGGCCAAGCACGATCTGCCCCGGAACGACCAAGAAGTAGATCTGCACCTGCGGCGCAATGCGCGCGAGCAGACCAAAGGCGACATTCAGCACCACGGACAGCAGCAGAAAGGGCGCCATGAGTTGCAACGCCACGAAGAAGCTATGCCCAACAGCTGCCGCCATGGCCTCAGCGCCTGGTCCGGCCATGAAGCCTTCTCCTACCGGGAGCACTGCATAGCTTTCGGCGAGCGCACGCAGTGGCAGGGCGTAAAGCCCGCTGCTGAGCAGCAGCACCACGGATATCAGGGCAAAAAACCGACCCGTAATGGCGTTCTGCCCGCCCACCGCCGGGTCCGGCACCAGCAATTGGGAAAGCCCAAGCAGCAGCGCGAAAAGCTGCCCCGCCATGGTCATGGCCAAAGTCACCAATCGCGCCAGCGCGCCATACCAAATGCCAATCGCGATTTCGATCAGGATCAGGCGCAGCATTTCCCCGACCGCATCTGGGGCCGCCGGCAAGGCGGGCGACAACACAGGATAGAGCACCGCCACCAGCGCCAAACCCAAGCCCAGCCGATAATTGCTCGGCACTTCCTGCTCACCCAAGCCTGGCATGAGCATGACCACGGCACCGATGCGCGCCAGCAGCAATATGGCGCGAAACACCATATCAGGCAGCGCGGCGAGCCATTCTGCCTCGGTCATCTTAAGGTCTCGAGCCCACCTGGATGATCATGTCGAACAGGCTTTGCGCATAGCCACGCAGCACGCCGGTAAAAAAGGGTGTCAGCAGGATCAGCGCGATAGCGAGTGCGGCCATTTTCGGCAGGAAGGAAAGGCTTGCCTCATTTACCTGGGTCAGCGCCTGAAACACGGCCACCACCAGCCCCACAATCAGCAAAAGAATGAGCAAAGGCCCACCGATTTGCAGCGTGACCCAGAGCGCTTCCCGGCTTGCCTCAGCGATGCCGCCCATCGCCCTGCCTTTCCGAACACATGCTGGACGCCAATTAGGCGTCAGATCGGCATGCGCATCACTTCCTGATAGGCCGACACAACGCGATCACGCACGGCAACCGCGGTTTGCAGGGTAAGTTCCGCACGGCCAACAGCCACCACCAAATCCGTGACACTGCCTTGCCCCATCAGACCGCGCGCGGAAGCGGTTTCAGCCTCTCGGCTGGTATTGACGGCATTCTGCACTGCGCGGGACAGGGCTTCGCCGAAGCTTGCGCTTTCCCCACCGCCAGTCGCAGCAGGCGTGGCGGCGGGTGCCGCCATATTGGCACGATAGGCAGCAGCAGCGCCGCCGGGGGTCAGGGGCAGGGGCATTAGCGCAGCGCCTCAATGGTGCGGGTCAACATGCCGCGGGAGACTTCAAGGACCGAAAGATTGGCGCTGTAGCTGCGTTGGGCTTCGCGCATATCCATGGTTTCAATGGTGGAATTCACATTCGGGGTCTTCACATAGCCCTGGGCATTGGCGGCAGGATGGCTTGGATCATGGCGTGTGGGGAATTCACCCTTGGCAGTGCCAACCCGCGCCACGCGAATAGTATTGGTGCCCATGGCCCGGTCAAAGCGATTGGCGAAGGTCACGGTCTTGCGCCGATAGGGATCGCCGCCCGCCACTTCCGATGTCGTGTCGCGATTGGCGAGGTTTTCCGCCACCACGCGCAAGCGAGAGGTCTGCACATCCATCCCGGCAGCCGCGATACGAATTGCGCGATCAAGTTCCATGGCTCAGCGCCCTTCCTACCCTTGGTTCCGCCCAAGGGCGGTCATGAACATGCCGATATAGCGCCGACGCACTGAAAGCGCGGTCGCATGGGCCGAATCGGTATCCGCAACGCGCAAAGCTTCGCGTTCAAGGGAGACGGCATTGCCACTTGGGTCGCGGGTGGCGGAGATGCGTTCCTTCAGCGTGCGGCCATCCTGCTGGCGCGTGCCCTGCAAATGATTGGCATTGGTCGCGACCAACGGCCTTTCGGTCAGCTTGCCAGACAGCACCTTGGCAAAGGGCTGCATATCGGAAGGCCGGTAATTCGGCGTATCCGCATTGGCGATATTCTGCGCGAGCACGCGCTGACGTGCCTCTGTCCAGCGCATCCGCTGTTCAGCGAGGGCAATCGGTCCGGTCTTGGTCGGGTCCATATCCGCATCCTTGCACGTTGCGGGCCAAAATGCGTTAAAACGCGACCCGTTACAACAATTTCTAATGGTTTTTTTGCGAAAAACCTGTTGGATAAGCCTGTGAACACGTATCCCGAGGATATCCCAGGCGCCGCAGCGAGCCAGCATGGCCTGGCGGTGCTGGCCGCGATCAAGGCCATGGGGGAAAGCCTGACCCAGGCAGAGGCAAGTCTTGCCGAGGGCTATGCGCTCGATCTTGCCGGGCTTGATGGTGAAATTGCCCGGCTCTGTGCCGCCGCCCAGGAAGCGCCACCGGCCATGGCGCCAACGCTGCGCCGTGGGCTTGAGGCTTTGCTTGGCCAGGTGGAAAGGCTGCAAGCGGCCCTGCCCAAACCCGGCAACCAAGAGGGGCGGCCATGAACCTCAGCCTCGCCAATGTGTTCACCGCGGGCATCGCGCTGCTTTTCGTCCTTGGGCTGATCCTGCTGCTGGCGCGCCTGCTGCGCGCGACGGGCTTGGCGCCGCAGACCAGCGGGCAGCGGCTGAAATTACAGGAAACGCTGGCGCTGGATGCGCGTCGGCGTGTTATCATCCTCCGCTGTGATGGGCGGGAAGTGCTGCTATTGACCGGTGGGCCGCAGGATCTTTGCCTTGGCTGGCTGCCGCCCAAAAATGAGGAATCGCCCAAATCATGATGCGCAAAACCGGTTTCTGGGTTCTGGTGGCGCTGGCGGTGCTGGCGCTGCCCGCTGGTGTTGCGTTGGCGCAGAGCGTTGCCATTGACCTTGGGCAGACCGGTCAGCCCGGCGCCACGGCGCGCTTGGTGCAATTGACCGCGCTGATCGGGCTGCTGTCACTCGCACCTTCGCTGCTGGTGATGGCGACTGCCTTTGCACGGATTGTGATTGTGCTGTCCTTGCTCCGTAGCGCCATTGGTGCGCCAGGCATTCCGCCCAATCCGGTGCTGATCGGGCTTGCGCTTTTCCTGACCTTCTTCGTGATGCAGCCGGTGTTTGAGGCTTCCTGGACGCAAGGCATTGTGCCCATGACCGAAGGGCGGATGTCTGAACTGGACGGGCTGGCGGCGGCAGCGCAGCCCTTTCGCATGTTCATGGTGGCCAATATCCGGGAAGATGATCTGATCCTTTTCATGGATCTGGGCAATATTCAGGCGGTGACGGACCCCGCGCAAACGCCCTGGCGCGCGCTCATCCCGGCCTTCATCGTGGGCGAATTGAAGCGCGCCTTTGAAATCGGCTTCCTGCTGTTCCTGCCATTTCTGGTCATTGATATGGTGATTGCCAGTATTCTGATGTCGCTTGGCATGATGATGCTGCCGCCATCAGTTGTGGCGCTGCCCTTTAAACTGATCTTTTTCGTGCTGGTGGATGGCTGGCGGCTGATATCGGGCAGCCTCGTGCAGGGCTTCAATTTGAGTTGAAGCCCCGCAAAATTCACGCGCCCGGCAGGTTTTCCGCGATATAGGGCGGCAGGTTGAACGCACCGGTGTGGATTTCCGGAGTCCAATAGCGCGTGGTGCCAAGAATGCCCGAAGCCTCCGCACGGCGGCGGATTTCATCGGTAGCCACTGCACGGCAGGACGCATCCTTCGCCGCCCAACCCAGCGCCATGAAACCGCCAACATAGGTCGGCACCGCCGCCACATAGGCCCAATTATCAGGGAAGGATTTCGCGCGCCGGCGGGAAGTTTCGTGCAATTCCTCAGCCTGCATGAAGGGCACGCCGCATTGATTGACGATCAAGCCGCGTGGCGAAAGGATCCGCGCCGCATTGGCGTAGAATTCATCGGTGAACAGCACCTCACCCACGCCGATCGGGTCTGTGCTGTCCACGATGATAACATCAAAGCTTTCCGCCGGCGCGACACGCACATAATCAATGCCATCGCCGATAATCACCTCGGCGCGCGGGTCGCCCCAGGCATTGCCGCCGATGGAGGGCAGGAATTCCTTGGAAAGCCGAACGACCTCGCCATCAATTTCCACCATTACGGCTTTTTCCACGCCGCGATGCTGCAACACGCGCTTCAGCACACCGCCATCGCCCGCACCGATGATCAGCACGCGCTTGGCTGTGCCGTGGGCCAGGATGGGCACATGGGTGATCATTTCCTGATAGACGAATTCATCGCCTTCAGTGATTTGCACCACGCCATCCAGCAGCATCACCCGGCCATGGGTTTCGCTTTCAAAGACAACAATATCCTGAAAATCCGACTGCACGCGGGCCAATTCGCGCTTCACACGAAAACGCTGCCCCCAGGCGGCGTAGAGGGTTTCATTGATCCAGCTATCGGTCGCCATGGCGGCACCCTTTCATGAGAAAGGCCGGGTGCTGCCACCCGGCCCCATCCAAACGACAATGAGTGGCAATCAGCCGATCAGGCCGCGCTTATGTTCAGCCAATTGCACGCGCTCCGGCAGGAAGCCGCGCTTGAGTGCCGGGATCGCCTTATAGGGATCGCAATCGCCGCAGACGAAGATATCAAGCGCGGCGTAATCGCGTTCCGGCCAGGTGTGGATGGACACATGGCTTTCCGCCAGGACCAGCACGCCGGAAACCCCGCCATTGGGCGAGAAATGATGAAAATGCCCGTGCAGGATTGTCGCACCGGTGGCGAGCGCCCCTTCACGCAGCACCGCATCAATGTGGTTCGGGTCGTCCAGATTGGTCGCCCCCCACAAATCCACGATCAGATGCGTCCCGGCGTAGCGCACACCGTTACGCTGAACGAAATAATCCTTCTCGGCATGGGCCGAGACGTCTTCGTCGGTATTCCGGGTGTCGCTCGGCAAATCCGAGACCATCCCCGGTTGGACGAGAGCTTCCATAGCAGGGCTCCTTCCAGCCAGCAGATGACCAGGGTGATCAGGGGATTCTGATCGGGGGTCAACAATTGCGGCATATGGGGCAAGCGGGGCGGTGACGCAAGGGAAAATTATGCGTCAGGCCTAAGAATTTTCCTGCCAGTCTGAGTAAGGGCCAAAATCTTTATCGCCTTGGCGGTGCGCTTGCTGGTGCCGCTGCCGGCGCTGGCGTATTCAGCCCGCCCAGTCTTTCCGGCAGCAGGCGCAATTGGCTGATTTCGCGTTGCAGCCGCGGCAAATCCTGCACACCGCGAAGCGATTCCCCGGTGAGCAGCGTGAAAGCCTCCGCAAGCTGCCCGCCCTGCATCCGTGCACCATAGGTATCGCGCAGTTGCGCGAG
>JADCFP010000149.1 GCA_020249465.1 Roseomonas sp.
AACCGGAGACCAAGACGATGAAGCTTTCTGACACGCAGCGGATTGTATTGAGCCATGGCGCGCAGCACCCGCAATTGCTGGCGATTGCGCCGAAGCATTTGCCAGTCGCTGCCTGCCGCGCGGTGGTGAACAGCCTGATCAAAAGCCGACTGCTGATTGAGGTTGCTGCGCCGCGCGATCAATTGGCGATGGTTTGGCGCAAGGATGCGGATGGCACGCCGATCCTGATCCAGGTGACGGATGAAGGGCTGCGCGCCATTGGCATTGACCCGAATGAGGGCCGCGCGGCGCCCGATACGGCGCCGCAGGGCGGGGAAGACGAGACACCGCAGGCCGAGGAGCAGCCTTCCGCCGAACCCGCCCCAACCGCGCCAGAGGCGCCGAACATGGGCAGCGTGAACCTGCGCGAAGCGGCCGAGCGCTTGCTCGCAGCCTGGGAAGCGACGCCACCGAAGAACGCCAATGAGGACCCGGTTGCCCAAGCCATGGCAATGCTACGCAGCGCCCTGATACGGCGCGGCACACGCGCCACGGGCGCGCCACGCAAGCCGCGCGAGGGCACGAAGCAGGAAGTGGTGCTGGCGATGCTCCGCCGCCCTGAGGGCGCGACGGTAGCGCAAATCGCCGAAGCCACTGGCTGGGCGCAGCACACGGTGCGCGGGTTCTTTGCCAGGCTGAAGAAGCGCCAGGGCATCACGGTCGAGATTGCCGAGCGCATCCGCCAAGTCGGCCCGAACAAGAAGGGCGCCAAGGGGTCCTACACCGTCTACCGCGTAGCTGAATGAAGCTGCGCAGCCACAGTTTCGATTATCAGCGCATAGCCCAGGGATCATCGCGATGCCTGGCGCTTCATTGCCTTGGCTCGCGCGAAACACAGCGCGAAGCGTCCGTCACGCAAGACGGAGATTGAGCATGCGCGCAGAAACTGAAACCCGATGGATCGTGCTGGGTACCGATGGCCGGCACGTGTCCCTGGGTCGCACCAAGCCAAGCGAGGCAGAGATAGCGACCGCGAGCGACGCCCTTGCCGCGCAGGGGCTTTCCGGGTGGCTCGCGCGGATGCAGGGCAACTACTATAGCTGGGGTTGCATGACGTTCGAACCGATCAAGCGCGTCGGCAATACGCTTGACACCGAGTAGAAAGTCGCACTTGCCGCTTTTCCTTTAGCGCGTCGCTGCGCCACATGCTGGCGCCCCTGAATCGTGCGGCTCAATCGGAATTGACACCAAATTGCTCATCATTTGCGATCTCTTCAAGAAGCCAGATACGAAAATCTGCGGCTTCGCGACGCGGCGTTCCCAACGGCAGTAAAAGCCAGAAATAACTGCTGGTTTTCACGATCGTGGGGGCGATGGATGAAAGCCTCCTTTGTTGAACATCATCCCTTACAAGATTGGGTGAAACAATAACGACCCCGAGCCCCTCAAGGGCAGCTTGGACGGCTAGCATTGTGCTCTCGAACAAAACGGGCGCGGCCGATATCGAAAGACCGCGTTTTTGGAACCAAAGGGCCCAATCATGCGGGCGCGCATGACTACCCAAAAGGGTAAGCCCATCAAAGCCGAATTGACCTACCCTCGAAGCAAGGCTCGGCGCGACATAGGGCGCAATGTAGATCGGCTGCAGGCGTTCTGCATTAGGGGCCGGGCGGCGATCAGCCGAGATGATGGCCAGATCAATACCATCTCGGGCAAAATCAACCGGGTTGAGCGATGTTGTCACCGCAACCTCATAATCTGGATGGCGCGCGCGAAACCGCCCCAATCTTGGGATGAGCCATCTGACCGCCCAGGTATTATGCGTACGGATCTTGAGAGGACGGCGGGGCATATTCGGCAGCGAGTCCGTTGCCTGCTTGATCGCTGAAAACCCAGCCGCAAGCGATAATGCGAATTGCCGGCCCGCTTCAGTCAATTGCATCGCATTTGCACCACGGCGCAAAAGCGCGACGCCGAGTTCAGCCTCAAGCGCTCGGATGCGCTTGCTGATAGCCGGTTGCGTTATGTTAAGGCGCTCCGCTGCCGCGGTCATGCTGCCGGTCTCCGCCACCAGCACAAATGCATAAAGGCTCGCGAAGGAAGGAAGGGTCTCAGCCATTGGGGAAGCATAACCTGAAGTTGGCCTCTCTTGCCAGGTGGTAGAAGGCTAAGGCAGCGTCTTCAGTCAAAAGTTGGAATGTGGCGAGATGCAAGCTCGGCCGCGCGGGGGATATCGAAACATGAGCAGCACGCAGCCAAGCGTTTTCCCAGAACGCCAGGTCTTCCGTACCCGATTGACGGATCTTTTCGGTATTGCACATCCTATTCTGGCCGGTGGGCTTATGTGGCTTTCGGATGCGTCTTACGTGGCCGCTGTGGTCAATGCTGGTGGTATGGGTTTTATCACCTCTCGTTCGAGCGAATCCCTCAAAGCTTTCGAGGAACAACTCAGCGCCTGCAAAAAACTTACTTCAGGTCGGCCTTTTGGCGTTAATCTCTCAACATCGCGGCATTCTGCGGTACCGTTGATGACTTATCTGGATGCTGCGCTTGACGCCGGCGTGCGCCATTTTGAAACCGCAGGCCGCGCGCCGGCCGATGATTTGATTGCGCGCATTCGCGATGCTGGCGGAATTGTCATTCATAAGGTGCCACAGATTAAACATGCTGTCACGGCCGAGCGCCTTGGCGTAAATGCCGTAGCCATTGTGGGCATGGAGTGTGGAGGACATCCAGGTTCAAATACAGATATGCCCGCCATGCTTGCGGCAACGATAGCCGCAGAACGTCTATCCATCCCCTTTGCCATTGGTGGCGGCATTGGTACTGGGCGACAAATGCTGGCGGCCCTTGCAATGGGCGCGGATGCTGTCGTTATCGGGACAAGATTTCTGGCTGCCGAAGAAGTCACCGCCCATGAAAGCTATAAGCAACGGATGGTCAACGCGACGGAAAATGATTCCCTTGTCGCTTTCGCCGGTAATCAGACTTTGGGTGGGGCGTGGCGCGTCCTCAATAATGAGACTGCCCGAGAGGTACGCCTACGAGAATCGCAAGGTGAAACCGTATTCGCGGCCTACGGGGATTTGATCCGCGGGAGCCTTACGCGAGATGCCTGCTACCGGGATGGAGATGTTGAAAAGGGTATGGTTTCCATGGGTCCCTCGGTCCGTTTCGTCACGCACGTTGAACCCATAGCTGCCATTATAAGAGATTTGCTCAATGACGCCAAAGCGGCGCAGGCGCGGGTAAACGCTTTGACCATCAGCGCTCCATAACCTAAGGTTGGCCTACCCTTTATTTTTCTACCTTGCGATCCCGGCACCAGAAAGCGCAGGCTCAGGTGAAGGAAACGGAATACATCGCATGGCAATGAATAAAGATACGCTTTCTGCCCCTGCCATTTCAGGTGCTTGGCCGATGCGCGACAAAGTCGCCTTCGCGGGTATCGGGACAACCCGGTACGGTAATTTTCCAGCGACAGACAGTTACGGGCTTGGCTGCGAGGCGTTGAATGAAGCCTTGGACGATGCCGGACTGCGTCCGAGCGATATTGATGGCCTGATTGTCAATCGCATTCCAAGCTATGAGCGCTTTGCGGAGATGATGGGCATAAATCCGCAATACTGCCTTTTGACCGAAATGCCTGGGCGTTTTTCCGGTGTATCGCTCGCCCTTGCTGCTCAAGCCATTGCATCGGGCGCCGCGAAGACGGTTGCGCTGGTTTATGGCAATAATGGTCGCAGCGTTCGCATGCGCTACGGGGGTGGCGATAGTCAGTGGAGCCCATGGGGCATGACAAGCCCGGGCGCCATCCATGCCATGATGTGGCAAAGACATATGCATGAATTCGGTACCACCCATGCTGATCTTGGTCCTGTTGCCCTGGCCTTCCGGAACCACGCATGCCTCAACCCCGATGCCGTGATGCATGGCCGACCTATCACGCTCGAAGATCATGCAACAGCAAGGCCCATCTGCGAACCGCTCAAGTTACTGGATTACTGCCTGATCAATGATGGTGCGGTCGCCTGGATCATGACAAGCGCGGAACGCGCGCGCGATCTGCGGCGCCCGCCGGTGCTACTCTCCGGTTACGCCAGGCAGGATGCGTTTCATTATGGCAGTGCGCCCGCGCATGATTTTTGGCATCCTACTTTAAGCGCCTGCCGCAGCGTTTATGATCGGGCCGGCCTTGGACAAGAAGATATTCAGGGACTAGGCATTTACGATAATTTTTCGCCAACCGTCATGTTCAGCCTTGAAGGATTGGGCTTCTGCAAGCAAGGGGAATCAGGCGCATTCGTGCGTGATGGTGCCTTGCAGCTTGGCCAGGGCCGATGGCCAACAAATACATCTGGTGGCCATCTATCCGATAGCTACATGCAGGGCTGGGGCATCATTGCTGAATGTGTGCGCCAGCTTCGCCACGAATGCGGCGCACGCCAAATCGAAAATGTGAATGCAATGCAATATATCTGCGCAACCCATATTGCCCAGAGCCTGATCTTGCGGAGGGATGCATGAGTTTCGCAACACGCCCGAAACCGGTTGTAGATAATTGGAATCGTCCCTTTTGGGAGGCGAGCGCCAGGGGTGACCTGATACTTCAATGTTGTAGTGAGACCGGAAAATGTTTTTTTCCACCTGCGCCGGTGTCGCCTTTCACCGGGCGCCCTGATTGGCAATGGGTCAAGGCATCCGGCCTGGGGGAGCTTTGGTCTTACGTAGTTTTTCACCAAGGATATTTCGATGGCATGAAGGATGAACTTCCCTATCCCGTTGCGATGGTAAAACTTGCTGAAGGCCCTTTCTTGCTCACGAATCTGGTTGGGGTCGCGCCCGATCATGTTAAAATCGGCATGAAGCTTAGCGTTCGTTTTCCTGGGGGACCGGAAGGCTTCGTTCTCCCC
>JADCFP010000015.1 GCA_020249465.1 Roseomonas sp.
ACCTCCCTGACTGCTGCCGCGACCTGCAGCGTCCCGGTTACCCCCGCGGTGTGGCGGCCGGCCGCGGCCGCGGCTGGCAGCGGGGCGGGGCCCAGCACTGCCGCCCCTGCAACCAGCTGGCTTGAAGTGGCCGAGCGCGGCTGGGCAGCCAGCGTCACGGCCACACACACAGCTCAGCGCTCTGCGTATCAGCCTCTTCCGCCTCTCTGGCTCCAGACCTCCACTCAGGGCGCTCTGGACCGACAGCAGCGGTATGAGGCCAGGTGCCAAGCGCGCCAGCCCCGTGCTGGGCCAGCCTCACCTGGTGCCGCCCCGCAATCCTCCGGCTCCACCCTCAGCCTGGGGTCTGTGAGCCCGGGCCCCGGCGGTCACGGCGCGCGTCCCGCGGCGGAGGTGGGCGCGGCGGAGCTGCCGGGCTCTCCGCCCCCCGCCCGTCCTCCTGCCGTTGGTTGCCCCGCCGCCGCCCGCGCGATGTGGCGGCGCCTGTGGGACTGCCCTGCCAGCAATCGGGAGAAGTCCTTTGCGTGGCGCCTCGCGCATGGGCGCCTGGCCTGCGGGCAGTACCTCGCTGCTAAATTGGGCCCCGGTCGTGGCGCCAGCTGCTCCCGGCACCTCTGCCAGATGCCCTCTTGTGCTGCAGTACGGTCCGGTCGCCCACAAGCCTCCATTTCGCACATTCTGCTCCAGTGCCCTGCCTTTGAGGAGGCGCGCGCATGGCTGGCCGAGCTGTGGGTGCAGGTGGCCGGAGGCTCCCCTCCGCCCACAGGCAGTCTGCCCCTGATGCTGGGCGACGCTGACGATGGCTGGGCTGACCACCCCTGCCGCCAGCCCGGCGGGCTCCACAAACTGTGGTCGGCCTTGCGCCTGGTCTTCCTCCACTGCCTCTGGAGCTGCTACACCACGCAGGAGTGGCGCGGCTCCCCGTCAGCCACGGTGGCTGGTGCCGTTGTCGCTGCGCTTCGGCGGCGGATCCGGTCGCACTTTGCCATGGCGGCCATGCCGCCGGCCCTGCTCAACGCGCTGCCGCGGCACCTGTTCACGGCCCAGCTGCGCCCGGCCGCCCTGGATGACTTTGAGAGCGTGTGGGCGCACGGCCAGGTGCTGTGCACGGTGGAGCGTGTTGACGTGGCCACCCCCGACCCTCCCGATGCTGCCGCAGCGGCCCCTCCGCCGCCGCCACAGCTTCGTCTGCGCCTGTTCCTGACCGAGCAGCACCCCGTCCCCGTTCCGCGCGTCGCCCAGGGTCATGTCGTGGGCGGCGGGTCTCAAGACACTGTCGGCACGGCCGTGCAGCTTTCGCCGGGGCCAAGCTCCCCCTCTACTGTAGGGACCACTGTCGGGAGCGGGGCTGGTGGCAGCTCTGGAGGCCGCCACACAGGACCGGCGCCGTCTGCTGACGGGCTGGCGGCTGCGTCCTCGGTCGCGGCCGCCGGCGATGCTGGGCCCCCGGGCGCGCTGCTGGTGCGGGATCCGCCAGCGGCGGTGATGGGGCAGCCCTGGCAACCGGTGTTGGGGGCGGCGCGTGACCGCCTGCGTGCTGATGAAGCGTCCTCTTCTGCCCCTCCCCCTGCTGCTGCTGCCGGTGGTTGTGCCCTGGACGGCGGGCAGCACCGCCCCCCGCCATCTACCAGGCAGGTGGCCGCGTCAGCGGCCGCAGCCGGCGTCAGTGCTGGCGCTCTGGGCCAGGACAAGGTGCAGGCGTCGCTGGCGGCGGCGGGTGGTCCAGCGCCGCCGGACCTGGTTGCGGCGACGGAACCTGGGAGTGCGCATGCGGCCCCCTCTGTTGCCCCGGCTCCCGCTGCGGCCGGTGGTGGCGGTGGGAGCTCTGGCGGCGGGCGGCCGCGCCCACCGCCGCGTAACAGGCAGGTGGCCGCGTCAGCGGCCGCGGCCGACGACAGTACTGGAGCTCTGGGCCAGGACAAGGTACGGGAGTCGCCGGCGGCGGCGGCAGGGTGGCCCGGGCGGCTGGTATTTGAGGGCCTGCTGGCACGCCCGCGTGCGGATGCAGAGTCCTCCGCTGCCCCTCCCTCTGCTGTGGCCGTCGGGGCTTGTGCGCCTGGTGGCGGTCAGCAGGGCACGCTGCCGCATGGCAGGCAAGTGGCCGCGTCAGCGGCCGCAGCCACCACTGCTGCCCTCGGTGCCTTTTCGGCGTTGGAGCCGCCGGCGGCGGTGGTGGGTGGGCCCGCGCCGCCGGAGTTGGTTGGGGCTCCGGGGCATGGGCGTGCGCGCGCGGCACCCTCTGTTGCCCCGGCTCCCGCTGCGGCCGGCGGTGATGGGGGCCCTGGCGGCAGCCGACAGCTCCCACCGCCGGTTGACAGGCAGGTGGTGGCGGCCGCGGCCGACGTCGGTGCTGGAGGTCTGGGCCAGGACAAGGTGCCGCCGTCGCTGACGGCGGTGCTGGAGGTGGCGGTGGCGCCGCCAGTGTTGGCTGCGGCGCTGGCGGACCTGCGTGTGGACGCGGATCCTGGGTCGCCGGCTGCGCACGCCTGCGACAGCGCGGCCCCCCGGGACGTGCCGGCCGCGCACGCTCATGCTGCTGGGTCTCGGGGCGAGGATGTGGCGCGGTCGTCACTGCTGGGGGCGGCGGGGCGGGTGGGACCGCCGGAACCAGGGGAGGTTGCCTCTAGGGGTGCGCCTAGTGGCGGCGGGCCGGGTGGGTCGGTCTCCGAGGTGGGAGGTGGCGTGGGCACTGGGTCGGGTCTTCGTACGCGGGTGGCCGGTTGGCTGCGGGCGGGGTGGGCCTGGGCTTCGGCGCGTCGCCGTGTGGGTGCTGCTGGCTCTGACTCTGGACCTGACTCTGACTCTGACTCTCCGGCTACCAGTGCTGAGGCGTCGTGGGGATTGGAGAGTGCTTAGTTGTTGCTGGTGTGCGTCGCCCTGGTGTGTTTTGGTGTGTTGCAGCGGGGGTGCCCTTGCCTTCCTGGTCGTGTTTGTTTTGGGCTGGTTTTGGCTGGTTTTGTGTGTTTTCTCTTTGGGGTGTCGGTTGGTTTCTCGTGGGCGTTGACCTGCCTCGGCGGGCGTAGTGGTTGTTTTTTTCTTTGGTTTCCTCTGTGGCGGGCTGTTTGTTGGGGCCTTGTGGGCTCTCCCTTGGCGGTGCGTTGCGGGGTGTTGTGGGGGTTCGGGTGGCTTCCAGGTGTCCCCTGGGCCCGGTCTCTTCCTGTCCTGTCCTGTTTGGTTCGGCTTCGTTGCGGGTCTCCTGCTTTTCTTCTAGTTGGGGGGTTGGTGGTGGCTTCCTGCTTTCTGCTCTCCTTGCTCGGCTGGTTCCCCTTCCTGTAATGTCCGTTCTCAAAAAAAAAAGCG
>JADCFP010000150.1 GCA_020249465.1 Roseomonas sp.
GCCGATTTCACTTTCGCCGAATGCCAGCGCAACCAGCAATGCAATCGTATTACCCGGCCCGAAAAGCGAGGTGGAAATACGGTTGGCATTGCCGATCACAAAAGTCACCGCCATGGTCTCACCCAAGGCGCGGCCAAGACCCAGCATGATGCCGCCAACCACGGATACCCGCGTATAGGGAATGACAACGCCCTTCATCACTTCCCAGGTGGTGGCGCCAAGACCATAGGCGCTTTCCTTGAACACGGGCGGGACCTGCATGAAAACATCGCGCATGGTGGCAGCGATGAAGGGCAGGATCATGATGGCAAGGATAAAGGCGGCGGTGAAAAGCCCCGTTCCAAAGGGTGCGCCTTGGAACAGAAAACCGATCAGCGGCCATTCGCCGATATTGTCTATGATCCAGGGCTGGATGTTCTGCGCAAAGGCCGGCGCAATAACGAAGAAACCCCACATGCCGTAAATGATGGATGGCACCGCTGCCAAAAGCTCAATCGCCGTGCCGACCGGGCGGCGCATCCAGGGCGGCGCAAGCTCGGTCAGGAAAAACGCCACGCCGAAGGCCAAGGGCACGGCCAGAATAATGGCGAGCACCGCGGTGACGATGGTGCCATAGATGGAAACGCCGGCGCCGAATAATTCCTGCACTGGGTCCCAATCTGTGGAGGTAATGAAGGCAAGACCAAAGGCGCGAAAGGCCGGCAGGCCAGCGATGAACAGCTCAATGATCAGGGCGCCCAGCAGGATCAGCACGAAAATGCCGGCGGCCTGGCAAAGCAGGGCGAAGACCTTATCGCCCAGGCTGCTGGACCGCCGCGTGGCTTTCGGGGGCATTACGCTTTGTGACGCCAAGACTCACCCCCGGGGGTTAGGGTGTGGGAACATCTCCGCACACAAAGACTGCATGCGGAGATCACGGAGATCAGGCGCCGAAGCCTTGCCGCCAAGCCGCCCGGACCGCGTTATGCACTGATTCGGGCAGCGGGATATACTCAAGATCCGCCGCCAATTGGCTGCCATTGGTAAAGGCCCAATCAAAGAAGCGGCGCACATTGGCGCTGCGCGCGGCGTCGGTTGGGTTGGTTGGCAAAAGAATAAAGGTGGGTGCCACAATCGGCCAGGAATCTGGGCCGGCCTGGTCAATCACATTCGCGGCAAAGCCAGGCACGGACCAATCGGCAGCCGAAGCGGCGGCCATGAAGGATTTGTGGTCCGGCTTCACGAAATTGCCGGCCTTGTTCTGGATTTGCGTGGCAACCAGCTTGTTGGTGATGGCATAGGCGTTTTCTACATAGCCGATCGCGCCGCGCACATTGCGCACCGTGCCAGCAACACCTTCATTGCCGCGCGCGCCCGTGCCGGCCGGGAAGCGCACGGAAGTGCCAACACCTACTTTTTCCTTCCATTCCGGCGACACCGCCGCAAGGTAGGAAACCCAAACAAAGGTGGTGCCGGAGCCATCCGCGCGATAGGCCGGCGCAATGGCAAGGTTCGGCAGCGCAAGCCCCGGATTGATTTGCGTGATCCGCGGGTCATTCCAGCGGGTGATCTTGCCAAGATAGATATCCGCCAGGATCGGCCCGGTCAGGCGGAGCTGGTCATCGGTGATGCCGGGGATATTCACAATGGCCACCAGCGACCCCATCACCGTTGGGAATTGCAGCAGATTGCCTTCCGTCAATTGCTCGGCCCTCAGCGGCGCATCCGTCGCGCCGAAATCCACCGTGCGATTGCGGATCTGGTTGATCCCGGCACCTGAACCCACGGATTGGTAATTCACCTGAATACCAATGGCGCTGCGCGCTGCTTCCGCCCATTTCTGATAAACCGGGTTCGGGAAGGTCGCCCCCGCACCAGTGATTTGCGCGCCTTGGGCGTGCGCACCAAAGGCAGGAAGGGTCAGGGCGGCGCTGGCGCCGAGAAGGAAGGATCGCCTATCCACGGGAATGCTCCGGTTGCTGGAACCATGCCAGCCCCATCTGGGCGGCACTTGCCTTCTAGTCAGGGCTGGCGACGCTTCGATTGCAGTTCGATGAAGCTTTTGTGACAGCAGCCCGGATAAGTCCGGGCGTTATCCACAGGTTTATAGATACCAGCCCGGCCGGCGCTTGGCCTGGAAGGCCGCCAGACCCGCCCGGCCTTCCGGCGCGGCACGCTGCATCCAGCCTTCCTGCGCCAATTGCGCGACCTGGCGGGGGGAAAGCGTCAGGCCATTGGCCTCCAGGAAGGAGGTTTTGGTGACCGCAATGGCAGTGGGCGCGGAGAGCATCATCTGGTCAATGATATGCGCCAGCCGCGCTTCGATGGCATCCGCCGCCACAACCTCATGCACCAGGCCGATACGCAGCGCCTCGGCCGCGTCAAAGCGTTCACCGGTAATGGCGTAGCGGCGGGTTTGCCGAAGGCCGAGTGCATCCACCATATGCGTGCTGATCGGTGTGGGGGCGACGCCGACGCGCACCTCAGTAATGCCGAATTGCGCAGCGGGGGTGGCCAGGGCCACATCCACGCAGCAGGCAATGCCGACGCCACCACCAAAGCAGGCGCCCTGGATCACGGCAAAGGTCGGTTTGGGGAATTCATTCAGCTTGCGCATGGCCTCGGTTGTGGCCAGCGATGCGGCGAAGGCGGGCTCCGGCGGATAGGCCGCGACTTCCGCCAGCCAATCAATATCCGCCCCGGCCTGGAAATGCGCCCCGGCGCCGCGGATGACCAGGCCGCGAATCGCGGCATCGGGGCGGAGCTGATCAAGCCCCGCCATCAGCCCTTCCAGCATGGCGGCGTTATAGGCATTGCCCTTATGCGGGCGATTGAGCGTGGCGGTCGCGATGCCGCGCGCATCAATGGCAAGCAGGACAGGTTGGTCGCGGTTGGTCATGGCGGGGCTTCCTTTGGGTCGCGCCATTCTTCCCCGTTGCGCACCCTGACGCCAGACCCGCGCGGCTAGACGAGCTTTGCGCCCCGCATGCGCAACCAGGCGAAATGGCTGGCATCCGCGCGCCATGCGATCACATCATAAACCTCTGGCTCATGGCCGGGGACTTCCATGCCCGGGGTTCCAATCGGCATGGCGGGAACAGCCAGACCCACCACGCCCGGCAGGTTTTCGGCCAAGGCACGGCGGATCGCCAAGGCAGGCACATGCCCTTCAATTTTGAGCCAGCCCGCAATCCGGGCCGCGTGGCAGGACAGTAAATCGGATGGCGTACCCAGCATCCGCCTGAAGGGCGTGACGGATGGCACGATGCGATCGGTAACGGCGAAGCCTTCATCCCGCAGATGCGCAACCCAACCCGCGCAGCAGCCGCAATTCGGGTCGCGCCAGACCTCAGCGCTTTCACGGCTTTGCGTGAGCGCTGGGCTGGCAAGCATGGCAAGACTTGCAATCGTGACCAAGCGTCGTGACAGCATGGTTCGGTCTCCTCCTCAGCTTTGTATGCGGTGGCCGTAATCTACCGGGTGGACCGATACCATCTCAGCCGCGGCATAAAAGGCGAGCGCGACCAGCAGCATTTCAAGCCGAATGGAGGCAGCAAGGCCGGCACCTGCACCGGCATCACCCCGCGCGAGCGCCGGCGTATGGCGCTGCCGGTTCCATAGCGCGAGGCCGAGTGCGGCGAGCACCGCCAAGACCTTCCACGCCAAGGCCCAGCCATGCCAGGCATCAAAAATGCGATCCATGCGCAGTGTCAGATACCAGCTCAACAACATGCCAGAGGCGATCATGGCGCTGACTGCCCAAATCGCCGCCTTGCTCCAATCCTGGATCAGCCTTGCGGCGCTGGCGCCATCACGGCGTTGCGCCACCCATAGCAAGGGCGGCAGTGACCCCACCCAAAAGGCAACGACTGTGAGATGCACCACAACAAGCGCGGCGATTTCCTGACGCGGAGCAAAAAGCATGGAATGCCCCATCGCCGCATAGGAAGCGACAACAAGCAAGGCACCCATCGCCGTGATGGCTGACCCAATGCGCCATGTCGTGGTTACTGCCATCAGCAATAGAAGTCCCGCTGCGCGCAGCCAGAACGCATCACCAATGCGGGACCGCATGACGGCAGCCCAGACATCCACATTGAACATACTGGCGCCAGCAGTTAGCACCAGCACACGCAGCGCCAGCGCCAGCACCGATAACACCAAGCCCGCCGCGATGGCGCCGAGTAAGCTTCGACGCAGCCTTGCCGCCTCAGCCGGTTCAAGCCGGTGGCCGAAACCAATGGCGAATAGGCCAAGCCCGGTTGCGCCGATGGTGGCGATGTAATAGAGCGCCCTGATGATGACGGTGATGCCATCCAGCAGGGACGCATCAGGCTGCAGATATTCCAGGATCATGGGCGGTTTGACGCCTCTATCCGAAAGGGGATGGCGCCGCCTGCGGGATGCCCATCGGCGGAGATAATGCGCCATTCTGCCCGATAGGCTCCGGGCGCGAGCGGCGGCAGGGCAATGATTTCCGTGGTCGCGCTGCGGATGGCGCGGCGCGGCAGCGAAATTTCTTCGCTACCCTCTCGATAAAGCCTGAGCGCCGTGAGTTGCACGCGTTCGTTGAAATGCAATTCCATTTGTTCAGGCGCATGCATCAGGACAGCACCGGCGGCCGGCACTGATCGCCGCAGCTCCGAATGGGCGGCGGCGGGCAGGCTGGCCAAGAGCAGAGGGAGCAACAGCAATGCCTGGCGCCTTGAAGCCGCAAAGAAATTGATCGAAGCGAATGCCATTTGAAGCTTGTTTTGCCTTCCGAACTTGAACGCCAGCCTATGGAGCTTCCCCCAGTGGCAAGGTCAATACCGGTGCCATGAATAGGCATGCCTGTGCCTTTGCGCGATCCGCATCAGGCGATTTTCCCCTGAGCATCCGGATAACGAGGCGCATACCCGACTATTTTCCTGAGAACCGCGTTTGCCAATGTCAGCATGGCCTCAATTAAGGCCCCATTGGCGCGCCAGGCGAAACCGGGCCAGTCTATACTCTTGCAGCCTTACCCGCGGAGATCAGCCATGCCCGCTTCCCGTCCCACGCTCAGTGGCCCGCGCCATGCGATTTCGGCGGGGCATTATCTGGCGGCTTCCGCTGGCTATGCGGTGCTGGAAGCGGGCGGCAATGCGGTGGATGCGGGGTGTGCGGCCGGAATTGCGCTTGGCGTGCTGCTGCCGGATTTGGTGAATGTGGCGGGGGTCGCGCCCATCATGATCCGCCTGGCCAATGGGCAGGTGGAAACCATTGCGGGGCTGGGCCATTGGCCCGCCGCGCTACCGCCGGATGTCTTCATGCGCGAACATGGCGGGAAGATTCCGCAAGGTGTGCGCCGCACCGTGGTGCCGGCCGCGCCGGATGCCTGGATCACGGCCTTGGAACGCCATGGCACCATGGGCTTTGGCGATGTGGCGCAATATGCCATTCGCTACGCGGCGGAAGGTTTCGCGGTTTATCCGCTGCTTGCGGAAAGCGTTTCTGCCCATGTCGCGGAATATGCGCGCTGGCCATCCAATGCGGCGATTTTCCTGCCCGGCGGCGCACCACCCAAAATCGGCGAGCGCTTCATCCAAAGCGATCTAGCACGCAGCCTGAGTTATATGGTGGAGGAAGAAAAACGCGCCGCATCAAAAGGCAGGCTGGCGGGGTTGGCGGCTGCGCATGCGGCGTTTTATCGCGGCGATATCGCGCGGGAGATCGTGGCGTTTCAGCGCCGCGAAGGTGGCTTTCTGTCCATGGAAGACATGGCAGGATTTCGGTCTCGGCTGGAACCAGCCATCACGCGCCGCTGGCGTGGGCATGAGGTGATTACCTGCGGCCCCTGGTGCCAGGGCCCGGCGCTATTGGAAGCGCTATTGCTGATGGAACGCGCCGGTCTGGATGGGTTGGAACACAACTCGGCGGAATACCTGCATCTATTTACCGAATGCGTGAAAGCGGCCATGGCGGACCGCGAATATCATTTTGGTGATCCCGCCTTCATTGATGTGCCGATTGATCAGCTATTGTCGGATGCGCATCTGGCGGCGCGTGTGGCAGAGTTGGACCCGGTGCGCGCGCATCCCGCGATGTATCCGCCACTGCTCGGTGCGGGGCGCGCGGCGGATGGGCCAGTGCGCCGCGATCTGCCGACGATTGAAGCCGATACATCCTATGTCGCGGTGGTGGATCGTTGGGGCAATGCCTTCAGCGCCACACCTTCCGATGGGTCCTGGAATTCTCCGGTGGTGCCGGGGCTTGGCCTGATCCCATCCAATCGCGGCAGCCAAAGCCGGCCTGACCCCGCGCATCCTGCCGGCGTGGCGCCCGGCAAGCGCCCGCGCCTGACGCCGAACCCCGCCATGGTGGTGACACGCGCTGGCGGTGTGATGCCCTTCGGGACGCCGGGTGGGGATGTGCAAATTCAGGCGATGTTGCAGGTGATGCTGAATGTGCTGCATTTCGGCATGGAATTGCAGGACGCAATCGAAGCGCCGCGCGTTTCATCCTATGCATTCCCGTCATCCTTCGCGCCATTCGATTATTTCCCGCGTCGGTTGGCGGTGGAAACGCGCATTCCGGAAGCCACGCGCAATGCACTCGCGGGGCGCGGGCATGACATCAAGGAATGGCCCGATATAACCTGGCTGGCCGGCAGTGTGGAGGCGGTGATGTCCGACCCCGCATCAGGGCTGGTACGCGCTGGTGCTGATCCGCGCCGCCCCGCCTATGCGATTGCGGGATGAGCACGGCAGCCGATAGCGGGGCACTGCTTGAGCAGGCCATGGCGCGGCTGAATGCGCGGGATTTTCGCGCGGCCGCAGCGCTCTTCAACCGCGCCATCGCGCTTGGCCTGGATGCGCCGGAAATTCGCAATAATCTTGGCCAGGCCTTGCGATTTTCGGGTGATTTGGTGGGGGCCGAGGCGGCCTATCGTGAAGCGCTCCGCCAACGTCCTGCCTATGTGCGCGCTGCCGTCAATCTGGTGGAAATGCTGCTGCCAGTGCGGGCCGATGCAGCGCAGGCGGTGATTGCGGCTGCGCTTGCTGCCGGCGCCGGAGAGGAGTTGCATCGTGCCGTTGCCAGGCTTTGGCAGGATGCCGGGCGGCCTGACCGCGCCATATTTCATTTGCAGGCATTGCTTGAAACAGCACCGGATGATGCGCTGATGCGGAGTGAATTGGGCACAACGCTGATGGGTTTGGGTCAGCCGCGTGCCGCGATCCCGCATTTGGCGCGCGTTGCCCAAGACCTGCCGGATCGTGCCGATGCCAAGGTGAATTATGGGCTCGCCTTGCAGCAATCGGGCGATATTGATGCGGCCCTGGCGGTACAGCGCCAAGCCATTACGCAAGACCCGCTCTGCCGTCCCGCGTGGCAGAATTCGCTGCTGGGTCTGAATTACCTGCCGGGTATCACGGCGGAAGATGTAGCGGCGGCGCATCGTGCCTATGCCGCGCGTTTCGCGCGCCCTGCCCCCGCACCCTTTGCCAATGTGCCGGACCCCGATCGGCGCCTGCGGATCGGCATGCTTTCCGGTGATTTTCGCCAGCATCCCGTTGGGTATTTTCTGGAAGCGGCGATCACCGCGCATCGGCGCGCTGGATTTCATCTGACGGCCTATGATGTCGGCAAGCGCGCCGATGCCACCACGGCCAGGTTGCGCGAAGTGTTTGATGCCTGGCGTTCCATGGGCCCGCTGGAAGATGAGGCGATTGTCGCGCAAATCCGCGCCGATGGCATTGATATTCTGGTAGATTTGACCGGCCATACAGAGACGAGCCGGATCGGCGTGATGGAATATCGCCCGGCACCTGTGCAGGTAAGCTGGATTGGTTATGCCAATACCAATGGCGTAGCGGCGATGGATTGGATCATCGCCGATGCCGTGGTGCTGCCACCGGAAGATGAGGCGTACTACATCGAAAGGCCGCTCCGCCTGCCGGGCTGTTATTTGTGCTATACCCCGCCGCGTGAAGCCGTTGCGCCAAGCCCGCCGCCGATGTTGCGACAAGGCCATGTGACCTTTGGCTGTTTCAACAACCTTGCCAAAATCAATGATGAGGTTCTGGCCGCCTGGGCTGCCATTCTGAAGCGCCTGCCCGATGCGCGGCTTTTACTCAAAACGGCGGTACTGGGCGAAGCAGCGACAGCGCAAAAACTCCGTGCGCGTTTCGCGGCAGCGGCGGGTGATGTCGGGCGGCTTGATCTGGAGGGCCATAGCCCGCGTGCCGATTACTTCGCGCGCTATGCGACAGTGGATTTCATGCTGGACCCCTTCCCCTTTCCGGGCGGCACCACCACGGCTGAGGCGATCCATGCAGGCGTGCCCACCCTGACGCGGCGCGGACGCGGGGGCATGATCAGCCGCAATGGTGAAACGCTGCTGAGTGCCATCGGCTTGCAGGATTGGATTGCCGCCGATACCGCGGATTACATCGAAAAGGCGGTGGCCTTTGCGCGGGATGCGGATGGGCTGGCCGCGATCCGTACCGGGCTATCGCTGGGGCCTTTGGGGGACGCCGCCACCTATGCCCGAGGGCTTGAGGCCGCCTGGCGCTATATTTGGCGGGAATGGTGTGCAACGCAGAGGGCGATTTCGCCGGTTGCGAAAAACGTCTAGTAAGCCCTGGCCTGGCCCGCCTGGCGGAATGGTAGACGCAGCGGACTTAAAATCCGCAGCCCGCAAGGGTGTGGGGGTTCGAGTCCCCCGGTGGGCAGGGACGCGTATCAATCACTTGGGATGGTTTCCGCGCTTTGGCGGTTGTGGCCTATCCCTCACCAAACCCTTTTAAACCGCTTCCGCGCGCTGTCTGATGCAGTACGTGGACCATCCATGGTTACGTAAGCCGCGTTTTGGTGATGCATCAAGCACCGCTATTGGCTGGTTCTGCATGGCGCTTGCGCGTGGCGCGGCGAATACCGCGGACCTGGATATACGGCACAACGCCAAGACTGGGCACAGAGATTCGCCGTGCCCCGCGGCCACCTTATGGCCTGCGCATAACAGCAACGGCTTTGGCTATCTATTCGAAAGGCACTTCAAACACCATTCACCATCCCCTCAAATTCCCGGAACAGGCTGATCGCCTCAGGGTCGAAAAAGGGCAGGATTTGGCTCAGGAAAATCCCCGCCGTGCCGCGGCCGGGGTCTATCCAATAGAAGGTATTGCCAAGCCCTGCCCAGGCAAGGCTCCCCGCTGACCGCCCCTGCGGTGATGGCCGGCGATTGACCAGAAAGGTCAGCCCCCAGCCATTCGTCATGCCGGGGAAGAAATCCGCATCGCGCGTTGCGGTCGACACGGCGGAAATCATCGGGCGCACCGAAAGCGGCGCGATCTGGTCACGCGCCATCTCGGCCACCGTCTCAGCCTTCAGCAGCCTGATCTTGCCGTGCTTGCCGCCATTCAAAATCATGCGCGCAAAAGCCAAATAATCCCGCGCCGTGCCGTAAAGCCCGCCGCCGCCGGTCTCGAACTCAGGCTCCTGCGGCACTTCGAAGGGAATGACGGAAAGCGCGCCATCCGCGCCGCGCCCATGCATGGCCGCGAGCCTTGCCCTTTGATCCGGGCGCAGCTTGAAGGACGTATCCACCATGCCGAGTGGTTCAAAAATCACCCGCGCCAGATGCGCGCCAAGTGTTTCACCCGTGGCGGCTTCAATCATCTTGCCGGCCCAATCTATGCCGATGCCATAACTCCAATCCTCACCCGGATCGAATAGCAGGGGCAAAGTGAGCGCGGCATTGCGGCAGGTGCCAACCGCGGGCGTGCCGGTGGCCTTGCGGAAGCGGGCGATGTCGCTGCTCCACATGTCATAGGCATAGCCGGATGTATGGGTCAGCAAATGCCGTAGCGTGATGGGCCGCTTGGCCGGGCGCAGCTTGGGCTGACCGGCCTCATCAAAGCCTTCCAGCACGCCCAGCGCGCCAATGCCCGACACCAGTGACGCCGCCGGCGCATCAAGGGAAAGCTTGCCCGCTTCCACCAGCATCATGGCCGCCGCGCCGGTAATCGCCTTGGTCATGGAAGCAATCCAGAATACCGCATCGGGCTGCATGAGTTCCGCACTACCCAGCGCCCGGCTGCCAAAACCGGAATCCCAGCTACTGCCATGCCGATCACCAAGCGCCAGCACCAGGCCCGGAATGGCGCCCGCCTGAACCGCCCTTTGCATCCGGATCGCGATATCTTGCTGCCTATCCATGGCTTACCTTTCCTTCACATGCCTGTCGCCAGGCCCGGCTGCTCTTCCCCTCGGCGCGGGCTCGTGTTTATTGTGCCTCGTCTTGTATCAAGGAGATAGGCGGAAATGACTGCGCGGGGCTGGAGCCCGGATTCATGGCGGAACATGCCAATCAGGCAGGTGCCGGAATATCCCGACCAGGCGGCTTTGGCCGCAATGGAAGCCAAGATCGCGCGATTTCCCCCGCTGGTTTTTGCAGGTGAGGCCAGGCGCTTAAAGGCCTCCTTGGCGCGGGCGGGCGATGGCCAGGCTTTTGTTCTGCAAGGTGGCGATTGCGCCGAAAGCTTCGGCGATTTCACCGCCAATGTGATCCGCGACACGTTTCGCGTGCTGCTGCAAATGGCGGTGGTGCTGACCTTTGGTGGTGCCTCGCCAGTCGTGAAGCTTGGCCGCATGGCCGGGCAATTCGCCAAGCCACGGTCTTCGGATACGGAAACGCGTGATGGCGTGACGCTGCCTTCCTATCGTGGCGATATCATCAATGGCCCGGATTTCGATGCGGCATCGCGCATCCCCGATCCGTCGCGGATGGAATTCGCCTATATGCAATCCGCCGGCACGGTGAATTTGCTGCGCGCTTTCGCGACCGGCGGCTATGCGGATTTGCACGAGGTTCATCGCTGGAATCTGGGCTTTGTCGAAAGAAGCCCGCTCGCGGAACGCTATGCGGATTTGGCGACGCGGATTGATCAGACGCTCGCCTTCATGCAGGCCTGCGGCATGTCAGACCTGCCGCAAGTGCGGGAGACGGATTTCTACACCAGCCATGAAAGCCTGTTGCTGCCTTATGAACAGGCGATGACGCGGGTCGATTCCACTTCCGGCGATTGGTATGCCTGTTCGGCGCATTTCCTTTGGATCGGGGATCGCACGCGCCAGCCGGAAGGTGCGCATGTGGAATTCCTGCGCGGCGTGAAGAATCCCATTGGCATGAAGGTCGGCCCCAGCATGGACGCCGATGAACTGGTGCGCCTGACCGAAATCCTGAACCCGGCCAATGAAAAGGGGCGGCTGACGCTGATTTCCCGCATGGGCGCGGATAAGGTGGAAGCCAAGCTGGCACCGCTGGTGCGTACAGTAACGCGCGCTGGGCGGAATGTGGTTTGGCTTTGCGATCCCATGCACGGCAATACCACCACCGTCGGCGGCTACAAGACCCGGCCTTTTGACGACATCATTGCGGAAGTGCGCGGCTTTTTTGACGTGCATGAAGCGGAAGGCACCTTTGCCGGCGGCGTGCATGTGGAAATGACCGGCAGTAACGTCACCGAATGCCTGGGCGGCGCCCATAGGCTTTCGGAAGCCGATCTTGCCGCGAATTACGCCACTTCCTGCGATCCCAGGCTGAATGCCGAACAATCGCTGGAACTCGCCTTCCTGATCGCCGAGGAATTGAAGGCGCGGCGCGTGGCCGGCCTGACGGCGCCGGCCCAGGCAGCACAGTGAACACGCAAAGCAGCCGGGGGGGAGAAACCCCCTCGGCGGCAGCAGATGTGGCGGATCAGGTGATTACCGCCCGTGCCGATAGCTATTTCAACCGCACCAAGGCGGTGGTGCAGCGCTTTGGCGATACGCAAGTCACCTATGCGGTGTTTTTGCGTCGTCCGGTGATCTCCGCACCCCGGCTGATGCTGGATTGGTTGCGTGCCGTGGCGGCATCCCGTGCGACCGAATTTCACATTGAAGTGATGCATGAGGAAGGCCAATGGGTCGGCGCGGGCGATCCCTTGCTTTATGTCAGCGGGTCCTTTGTGCAGCTGGTGGATTTGGAAACCATGCTGCTGCAAAAACTTGGCGCTGCCTGTGTTGCCGCGCATAACGCCTATCAGATGTGTGTCGAATTGCCGCAAACCGCGTTTCTGGCGATGGAAGCGCGCCACTGCGCAGGGGCGGAAATGCAGGACATGATGGCCTATGCCGCTTCCGTCGGCAGCCGCGCCGCTCAAGCGGAAGGCGCCAAGGGCTTTATCGGCAATGCCAATGACGCGACCGCGCATTGGTTCGGCGCCCCCAAGGGCTATGGCACCATGCCGCATGCGCTGATCGGCTATGCCGGCAGCACGGTGCGCGCGGCTGAAATGTTCCACGAAACCTTCCCGGACGAAAACCTGACCGTGCTGGTGGATTACTTCGGGCGCGAAGTGACCGATGGCCTAGCGGTCGCGCGCCGCTTTCCCGAATTGGCCGCTGCCGGGCGGTTGGCCATGCGGCTTGATACCCATGGCGGGCGCTTCCTTGAAGGGCTCGACCCGGCAGAAAGCTATGCCGTTCTGGAACGCCACGCCCCCCAGGCCACGCGGCGCTACCGGAGTGAGACGGAATTGCGCCACCTGACCGGCACCGGGGTTTCCGCCGCCGCCGTCTGGCGCATGCGCGAAGCGCTCGATGAGGCTGGCTTCCCCAAGGTCAGGATTGTCGCTTCCTCGGGCTTTGGGGTCACCAAATGCCGGGTCATGGCCGAAGCGCGCGCGCCGATTGATGTGGTGGGCACCGGCAGCTTCATCCCCAATACCTGGTCCGAAACCTATGCCACGGCGGATATCGTTGCCTATGATGGCGTACCGCGCGTGAAGATTGGCCGCGAATTCCTGCTGAAGCGGGGTGAGACGCGCCGGCGCAATGGCGGGCAGGTTTAGGGCTTTTTCAATCGGGTGATTTCACCCAAGCGCAAAAGCATCTAGAAGGCGCGCATGGCCGAGACCCTGAAAATTGCCCTTGCGCAACTCAACCCCCATGAGGGCGCGTTGACCGCCAACGCGACGCTGATCCGCAAGGCCCGCGCAGAGGCCGCGAGGCTCGGCGCCGATCTGGTGGTGACGCCGGAATTTTCCATCGCCGGCTATCCGCCAGAAGATCTGGTGCGCAAGCCCGCCTTTATCGCCGCCTGCGAGGCCGAAATCGCGGCGCTCGCCGCCGAGACCGCCGATGGCGGTCCCGGCCTGGTGGTGGGCGGCCCCTGGCGGGATGGTGAGAAGGTCTTCAACGCGCTGTTCCTGCTGGAAGCCGGGCAGATCGCCGCGCGCCGCGCCAAGCATGAATTGCCCAATTACGGCGTGTTTGACGACAAGCGCGTTTTCGATGCTGGCCCCGCGCCTGGCCCCATTCCCTTCCGCGGCTTTCGCCTGGGCCTGATGATTTGTGAGGATTGGTGGTTCCCCGCCGTTTCCGAAACACTGAGTGAAACCGGCGCGGAAATCCTGATCGCCATCAATGGTTCCCCTTTCGAGGCGGAAAAGCATCAGGCGCGGCTTGATCTGGCGGTCTCCCGCTGCGTGGAAACCGGGCTTGGCTTTGTCTTTGTGAACCAAGTCGGCGGGCAGGATGAGCTAGTGTTTGAAGGCGCATCCTTTGTGATGAATGCGGATCGCAAGCTTGCGCATGTGATGCCCATGTTCACAGAAGGGCTGCGCATCACCGAATGGCGGCGCGATGGGGGTGTGCTGGTCTGCGCGCCGGGAGAGATTGCGCCCGATCTGCCAAAGCTTGAGCAAATCTATGGCGCCATGGTGCTGGGGCTGCGCGATTATGTGAACAAGAACCGCTTCCCCGGCGTGGTGCTGGGCCTTTCTGGCGGCATTGATTCCGCGATTTCTGCAGCGGTGGCGGTGGATGCCTTGGGGCCGGATCGCGTGCGGGCGGTGATGATGCCATCGCCCTATACCAGCATTGAAAGCCTGGAAGATGCCGCCGAATGCGCGCAGCTTCTGGGCATTCGTTATGAGAATATTGGCATCGGTCCGGCGATGGAGGCTTTCGCGGGAATGTTGGCGCCGGCCTTCGGCAATCGCCCGCCCGACATCACGGAAGAAAACCTGCAATCGCGCATTCGTGGCGTGACCTTGATGGCGCTATCGAACAAGTTCGGCGACATGCTCCTGACCACCGGCAATAAGAGTGAAATGAGCACGGGGTATGCTACGATTTATGGCGATATGTGCGGCGGCTATTCCGTGCTGAAGGATGTCTACAAGACCACCGTCTTCGCGCTGTCGCGCTGGCGCAATGAACACCGCCCTGCCGGCGCGCTTGGGCCGCTTGGCATGGTGATGCCTGAGCGTGTGATTACCAAGCCGCCCAGTGCCGAATTGAAGCCGGATCAGAAGGACCAGGACAGCCTGCCGCCCTATGATGTGCTGGATGCCATTCTGGAAGGCCTGGTGGAAGGCGAAAAATCCGTGGATGCGCTGGTGGCGGTTGGTTTTGATCGGGCGCTGGTGCTGCGCGTTTGGCGCTTGCTGGATCGCGCCGAGTATAAGCGCCGGCAGGCACCGCCCGGTGTGAAGATCACGCCGCGCGCCTTTGGGCGGGATCGGCGCTACCCCATCACCAATGGCTTTACGGCGTTGATTTCATGAGTGGCGGTCTCGATCCCCAGCTTTTTGGTGGCGGCGATTTGATTGTCCGCATCATGGATCTGTCGGGTGGCAATGGCAGCGACCCGGTGGAAGAAATCCGCGGCTTTCTTTCCATTGAACACGCCAATGCCTTTGCGCGCCGCTATGTGCGGGATTCGGTGGAACGCTGCCGCGCGCCTGGGTTGGATGCCAAGGCCGTTTTGGATGCCTGGTTCGCCTTTGGTGAGGATGCGGAAGTGGTCGGCGCCGCGGAGAATGCCTGGGTCAGCGGCAGTGAATTGAAGGGTTTCGCCGAAACCCCCGTGAAAGACAGTGAAGAACGCAATTGGCGCATTCTTGACCCGCGCCGCGATGAGGATTCTGAGGACGCGGCATGAAACTCCGTTTTGCCCCTTCGCCCACCGGGCTTTTGCATGTTGGCAATGCGCGCGTGGCGCTGGCCAATTGGCTGTTGGCACGCCGCCATGGCGGGGAATTCCTGCTGCGGCTGGATGATACCGATACCGAACGTTCCCGCGCGGAATATGCCGAAGCGATCGAAGAAGACCTGACCTGGCTTGGCCTGCCCTGGGATGGGCTGGTGCGGCAATCCGATCGGCTGGATCGCTATGCGGAGGCTGCCGAAAAGCTGAAAGCTGCCGGGCGGCTTTATCCCTGCTTCGAGACTGAGGAAGAACTCGCCTACAAGCGCGAACGCCGCCGGCGCGAAGGCAAGCCGCCGCTTTATGATCGCGAAGCGCTGAAAATGACGCGCGAGCAATATGAAAAGGCGTTGTCGAACGGCAAGCAGCCCTATTGGCGGTTTTTGCTCTCCTCCCGTTCGGTTTCCTGGCGCGATCAGGTTTTGGGTGATCGCAGCGTGAAGCTTTCGGCGATTTCCGACCCCGTACTGATCCGCGCCGATGGGTCGCCGCTTTATACCTTCACCTCGGTCGTTGATGATCTTGAAATGGGCATCACGCATATCGTGCGTGGTGAGGATCACGTCACCAACACCGGCATTCAGATTGATATTTTTGAAGCGCTCGGCGGCAAGCAGAATGCGCTAGCCTTCGGGCATTTGCCGCTGCTGACGGATGCAGAAGGCGGCGCACTATCAAAACGCTTGGGGTCCATTTCGCTTCGGCATTTGCGCAAGGATGGGATCGAACCTGCGGCCCTCGTGGGCTACCTTGCCGCACTTGGCACATCCAATGATCCGGTGGCGGGGATGCCGGCTGATCTGGCACCCGGCTATGATCTTGGGAAGGTTTCGCAATCCACCGCGCGTTTTGATCCGCGGCATATGTTGGCGCTCAATCGCAAGCTTTTGCATGGCATCAGCTTTGACGCGGTGAAGGATAGGCTGCCCGAAGGCGCCGATGAAGCGTTTTGGCTTGCCGTGCGCGGCAATCTTGATCTGCTGCGTGAAGCCAAGCCCTGGTTTGATGTGGTGCGCGGTTCCATCGTGCCGCCCGTGTTGGAAAATGAGGGCGATTTCCTGCGCGCCGCCCTTGCTGCCATGCCGGCGGAACCCTGGGATGGCAGCACCTGGGGCGCCTGGACCGGCGCGCTGAAGGACAGCACCGGGCGCAAGGGCAAGGCGCTGTTCCTGCCACTGCGGCTTGCGCTGACCGGCGAAGATCACGGGCCGGATATCGGCACCATCCTGCCACTGATCGGGCGGGATCGCGCGGCGCTGCGCCTTAAAATCGCAGCAGGCGGCTGAACCATGGCCGAGCTTTTCCTGCATGACAGCGCGGCGCGTACAAAGCGACGGTTTGAACCGCTCGATCCCGCTCATGTGAAGCTCTATGTCTGCGGGCCCACGGTTTATGATCTTGCGCATCTTGGCAATGCGCGCCCGGTGGTGGTGTTTGATGTGCTGGCGCGGTTGCTGCGCCGACTTTATCCGCGCGTGACCTATGCGCGCAACATCACGGATGTGGATGACAAGATCAATGCGCGCGCGCGCGAAAGCGGTGAACCCATTGCCGCCATCACCGCGCGCACGACTGCCGATTTCCATGCCGATATGGCCGCCCTTGGCGCGCTGCCGCCGGATGTGGAACCGCGCGCCACCGGCCATATTGCGGAGATGATTGCGCTGATCGAAAGGCTGATCGCCAATGGCCATGCCTATGCGGCGGATGGGCATGTGCTGTTCTCGGTCCCGTCTTTTGCCAATTACGGCAAGCTGTCAGGGCGATCACCGGATGAATTGCTCGCCGGCGCGCGGGTGGATGTGGCACCCTATAAGCGCGATGCTGGCGATTTCGTGCTGTGGAAGCCAAGCGATGCGGAGACACCTGGCTGGGACAGCCCCTGGGGTCGCGGCCGGCCTGGCTGGCATATTGAATGCTCTGCCATGTCCTGGAAGCATCTGGGCGAGAGTTTTGATATTCATGGCGGCGGGCACGATCTGATTTTCCCGCATCATGAGAATGAAGTCGCGCAATCGGTCTGCGCTTTCCCCGGCGCTGCCTTCGCCCGCTACTGGATGCATAACGGCATGCTGCTGGTGGATGGGGAGAAGATGTCGAAATCCCTCGGCAATTTCCTCACTGTGCGGGATATTCTTGGCCGAGGGCCTTGGGCAGGCGAGGCTTTCCGATTTTTCTTATTAAAGACGCGCTATCGAAATTCCATCGATTTTAGTTACGATGCTTTGGAAGCGGCTCGGGCTGAGCTCAATTTCTTCTACGAAGCCATAGGCAAATCAGGTGCCAAAAAATCTGCTGATCCGAAGAAATTTTCTGGTAACGACTGTTCAAATCTTTTTGATTTTGAGCGAGAGGCACTTTGCGATGATTTGAATACCGCACAGTTATTTGCGGACTTGCACGCTACTGCAAAGCAGGCGCAAAGAGGGCAACAGTTTGCAGGAGAGGTATTGCTTCATGCTGGCGATATTTTAGGGCTGTTCCGAGACCCTCCGGAGGTGTGGCAAGAAAAAGCGAAGCACCGACGTTTGGTAGTTGAGGGCGGCGTCTATAGTTATGGAGGTCTTGATGCTGACTTGAGTTACAGTGCATCATTGTCTGAAGAACAGATTGAATCCGCCATCGCAGCCCGGCTTGCCGCGCGCAAGGCGAAGAACTGGGCCGAGGCTGACCGCATTCGCGATGAATTGAAGGCACAGGGCATCATTTTGGAAGATGGTGCTGCTGGCACCACCTGGAAACGTGCTTGACCTTCCCCTTATGGCAAGCCGCAACCTTCCCCGGTTGAACGTCAAACCGGGAGCCTTAAGCATGAAGCGCATCGCCCTTTGCCTTACCCTCGCTGCCCTTGCCCTGCCTGCCTTCGCGCAGCAGGGCCACCAGGGCCATAGCGCGCGCGCCCCCGCCAATGAACCTGCCTCCACACGCGAATATCGCGCGGCCAATGACCGGATGCATCGCGATATGAATATCCGCTTCACCGGCGATGCGGATCGGGATTTCGCTGCCGGCATGATCCCGCACCACCAGGGCGCGATAGACATGGCGCGCGTTGTGCTGCGCCACGGCAAGGACCCCGAAATGAAGCGCCTGGCCGAGAGCATCATCGCCGCCCAGGAAGCGGAAATCGCCCAACTCAGAGCGTTTCTCGCGCGATGACAAACAGGCGCGAGAAACACTCTGAGTTTTTTGTTTTGTCGCATTTTCCGAGTCGCCAAGTGATGCTCACTTGGCTTGAAAATGTTCTGGGCCTTTGTCTGGTCGCATTTTCCGAGCCGCCAAGTGTGACCACTTGGCTTGAAAATGCTCCAAGAGCCTTTCTCGCGCGATGACAGGCGGGCGCGGGGAAGGGGGGGCGCCGCTCACGCCGCCACCGGGTGAAAGCCCGATCATTGTGCTGGTGCGCCCGCAAATGGCGCGCAATATCGGCAGCACCGCCCGTGCCATGGCCAATGGCGGCCTGTTTCACCTCCGTATCGTGGCACCGCGCGATGGCTGGCCGCAGCCCGATGCACTGCCGGCGGCTTCCGGCGCTGATGCCATCATTCATGCGGCGCAGGTGTTTGACACACTCGATACCGCGGTCGCCGATTGCCACCGTGTGTTCGCCACCTGCCCGCGCCCGCGCCATGTGGTGATCCCCGTCCGGGATGCGCGCGCGGCGGCTGAGGATTTGCGCGCCATCAACGCCCGCGGCCAGCGCGTGGCGGTGCTATTCGGCCCCGAACGCGCCGGGCTGGAAGCCGAGGATCTGGCGCGCGCCGATACGCTGGTGCGCTATCCGCTGAACCCCGAACATAACTCGCTCAACCTCGCCCAGGCTGTGATGATCCTCGCCTATGAATGGTGGATGGTGGCTGAGGCAACGCCGCCGCGCTATTTGATGACCAATGAAACCCATGTCGCCACCAAGGGCGAATTGGACATTTTCCTGGGCCGGTTGATCGCGGAATTGGATGCCTCAGGCTTCCTCGACAATAAGGAAAAGCGCCCTGGCATGGTGCGCAATCTGCGCCATTGGTTCCAGCGCGGTGAGGTGACGGAACAGGAACTCCGCACGCTGCATGGCGTGGTGACGGAGCTATCGCGTGGCCGGATGAAGCGTGGCCGCCCGCCGCGCGATGATGTGAAAGCCCCCTGGGAAGAATAGGTTTGGTCTCATTTTCCGAGCCGCCAAGCGATGCCGCTTGGCTTGAAAATGCTCCATAAAAAAACCGGCCAGCTTGCGCTGACCGGTTTTTCGGGAAACAAGCGCTCCTTAGCGCTGCAAGGCCTGCACAATTTCCTGAGTGACCTTCTTCGCATCGCCGAACAGCATCATGGTATTCGGGCGGAAGAACAGTTCATTATCCACGCCGGCGTAACCGCTCGCCATGCCGCGCTTGATGAAGAACACGGTTTTCGCGCGTTCCACATCCAGAATGGGCATGCCGTAAATCGCCGATGATTTATCGGTTTTCGCGGCAGGATTGGTCACGTCATTCGCCCCGATCACAAAGGCTACATCGGCATCGGCGAATTCGGGGTTGATCTCCTCAAGCTCAAACACCTCATCATAAGGCACATTGGCTTCGGCCAGCAGCACGTTCATGTGGCCCGGCATACGGCCTGCCACAGGATGGATGGCGTATTTGATTTCAGCGCCCTCCTTCTTGAGCAGATCGGCCATTTCACGCAGCACCTGCTGCGCCTGTGCCACCGCCATGCCATAGCCAGGCACCACGATGATCTTCTGCGCATTCTTCATCATATAGGCCGCGTCTTCCGGACTGCCGGCCTTCACCGGAGGGCGATCCGCCGCCGCACCACCTGCCGCCGCCGCGCCGCCTTCGGAACCGAAGCCACCCAGCAGCACATTGATGATGCTGCGGTTCATGCCCTTGCACATGATGTAGGACAGGATGGCACCCGAAGCGCCGACCAGCGCGCCGGTCACAATCAGCAGCAGATTGCCGATGGTGAAGCCAATGCCCGCCGCCGCCCAGCCAGAATAGCTGTTCAGCATGGACACAACCACGGGCATGTCAGCGCCACCAATCGGGATGATCAGCAGGAAGCCCAACACAAAGGACAGGATCGCGATCAACCAAAACAGCACATCACTGCCCGTGATCACGAACAGCACCACCAGCAGCGCCAGCAAAATGCCAAGCCCCAGGTTCAGCATATGCTGACCCTTGAACATGATCGGCGCGCCGGACATGCGGCCATCAAGCTTCGCGAAGGCAATCACAGAGCCCGAGAAGGTAATGGCACCAATCGCCAGGCCGAGTGACATTTCCACGAGCGACGCGCCCTTGATATTGCCGCGCGTGCCGATGCCGAAGCTCTCCGGCGCGTAAAACGCTGCTGCCGCCACGAATACCGCGGCCAGACCCACCAATGAATGGAAGGCCGCCACAAGCTGTGGCAGTGACGTCATTTGAATGCGCTGCGCGACAATGGTGCCGATGCCGCCACCAATGGCAAGGCCCGCAATCACCAGGCCAATGCCGGCGACATCCATGCCGGGCTTCAGCAGTGTGGCGACAATGGCAATCGCCATGCCGATCATGCCGAACATATTGCCCTGACGGCTGGTTTCCGGATGGCTCAGGCCGCGCAGCGCCAGAATGAACAGCACTGACGCAACCAGATAGGCCAAGGTCAGAAGAGTGGTCGCCATGATCTCAGCTCCCCTTCTTCTTGAACATGGCCAACATTCGCCGCGTCACCATGAAGCCGCCAAAGATATTCACGGCAGCAAGTGTGACGCCAATGAAGCCGAAAATACGTGCAACCCAGCCATCGGCGGTGCCGGCCGCCAGGATGGCGCCCACCACAATCACCGATGAAATGGCATTGGTCACACCCATCAGCGGCGAATGCAGCGCCGGGGTCACATTCCACACCACGTGATAGCCCACAAAGCAGGCGAGCAGGAAAATGGTGAGCAGATACAGGAAAGGCTCAGCCGCTGCGGCCACCGGGGCCACGGCTTCCGCCGCGCGGCGGGCCTGTTCGGCCAATTCAAGGGCGCGCTGCGCCGTGCTGGCCGCCTGATTGGCGAGTTCGGTCGCGTTCATCCGAATTCTCCTTAGCCTGCCTGGGCCGGCTTCATTTGCGGGTGCACCACGGCCCCGCCGCGCGTGAGCGCTACACCCTTCACAATCTCATCTTCTTCGGAAAGCTTGGGCGCCTTGGCGTCCTTGTCCCAGAAGGTGGAAAGGAAGGTCAGCAGATTGCGCGCATAAAGCGCGGAAGCGGCTGCGGGGATGCGTCCGGGCCAATTCGTATAGCCCAGGATCTTCACGCCATTTTCCGTGACGAAAAGCTCACCGGGCTTGGTCAGTGCGCAATTTCCGCCCGCGTCAGAGGCGATATCCACAATGACGGAGCCTGGCTTCATGGCGGCGACCATTTCGGCCGTCACCAGAATGGGCGCGCGGCGGCCCTGCACGAGCGCGGTGCAAACCACGACATCCTGCTTGGCGATATGTGCTGCCACCACTTCCGCCTGCTTGGCGTAGAAGGCGGCGGAAAGCTGCTTTGCATAGCCGCCTGCGGTTTGCGCGGCCTTGCTTTCCTCATCCTCGTAACCGACGAAGCTCGCGCCAAGGGATTTGATTTCTTCCTTGGCGGCGGGGCGCACATCGGTCGCCGAAACGCGGCCACCCAGGCGGCGCGCGGTCGCAATCGCCTGCAAGCCCGCAACGCCTGCACCCATGATGAAGGCATTGGCCGCAGGCACGGTGCCGGCGGCGGTCATCATCATGGGAAAGCCCTTGTCATAGGCGGTGGCGGCTTCCACCACGGCGCGATAACCGGCCAGGTTCGCCTGGGAAGACAGCACATCCATGGATTGCGCGCGGGTGATGCGCGGCAGCAATTCCATGGCGCAGGCGTCAATCCCGGCCGCGGCATAGCGCCCGGCGGCATCGGCATCGGCAGCCAGTGTCGCGATCAGCAGCGCCCCGCGCGGAATCAGCGAAAGCTCATCCACCGCGCCTTCGCCGGCGGCGAGCGGCGCGCGCACCTTCAAGACAATATTCGCCCCTGCCAGGGCGCCGGCGGCATCGGCAGCTAGGCTCGCGCCCGCCTCCGTAAAGGCCGCGTCGGTGATGCCAGAGGCCAGGCCAGCGCCGGCCTCAACGGTCAGCGCACAGCCCATGCCAATCAGCTTCTTCACGGTCTCCGGCGTCGCGGCAACCCGCGTCTCGCCGGCCCGGCGTTCCTTCAGAACGGCCACTTTCATAAGGGATACCCCCAAAAAGATAGATTGTGCGCCGCACTACAGGCGCCGCGCCCGGGTGTCCACCCAGGCTGGCCCTTCCAGAAGGGGGCAAGGCGCCAAATTGCAACCCCAAGGCGCGGCTTTTTGGCCGGATTGTGCCTTGCGCGCCGGTATTTCCCGGGCGCAGACTTGCCCTGGCTGCGGATCGCCGCAGCAGGAGGAAAAACATGTCCATGAAACGCCGCCATTTGGCGCTGACCGGGGCCGCTGTCCTGGCTGCTGCCCAATCCACCCCCGCTGCCGCCCAAGCCCAGAGCGGTGATACTGCCGCCGTGGCCGCCGCGGTTGAGGCACTCACCAGGGCCATGCTGGCGGGGGATCGCGCTGGGATGATGGCTGTCACGCATGAACGGCTCAGCTACGGCCATTCCGCCGGGCGGATCGAAAACCGCCAGGAATTCATTGACCCGCTGGCGAACAAGACCTCGATCTTCCGGTCCATGAATATCTCAGATCAGACGATTGATGTGGTCGGCGATGACGCCATTGTGCGCCACGTGCTGCGCGGTGAATCCGAAAGCGGCGGGCGGGTCAATTCAGTCAATATAGGCGTTTTGCAGGTCTGGAAGAAACAGCCGGATGGCTGGAAGCTGCTCGCGCGGCAGGCCTTTGTCCGGCCAGGCTAAACCGGCACGAAGGGGAGGATATCATGCGCAAGCTCCTTATCGGCCTGATGGCGATGATGCTGGCGCTGCCCGCGCTGGCGCAAAAGGCGCCGGAGGGCATTCCCGAACGTGACGCCGTGATCACCTTCCGCGCCACCAGGGGCACCGAGGTGATGATGGAATGGACGCTCGCGCTCAGTGCCGGCGGGCGCTTGCGGCGCATAGACATGGCGGGGGTTTCAACCTCGGTCATGGATATGCAGACCGGGGCGGGCTTTCAGGTCATGAACATACCGGGGCAATCGCAGCCCATGGTCATGGATATCCAGCCTGGGTCGAAGCAAAGCCCCATGGATGAATTGGTGGATGAACAAAGGCTGCGCTTCACCAAGATGGGGCCTGATAAGGTTCTCGGCACTGATTGCGAAAAGACCGAGGCACGGGATGAAAAGGGCCTGGCTGCCATTTGCTGTCGCACAGAACGCTGGTTTGGCCTCAATCTGCGGGCGGAAGGCAATGATGAAGGCCAGCGCATCGTGATGGAGGCGGTTAAGATTGAATTCGCCCCGCAAGACCCCGCGCGTTTCAGAAGGCCCGCCGGCATGGCGATACCGCAGATGCCGGGCATGCCGCCGATGGGTCGGAACCGGTAGGAAAGCGCGCCGTGTTGAATGCTGCTGAGAAGTGACCCGGTTTGGGGTGAAGTTGCTGCTGAGATTTGACCCATGTTCGGACGCTAGCCTCGGCCCTTTGGGCGGGGGCAGCTGGAGTGTTGGACATGGCTTTATTGAGCGTTATCCGGCGTTGGCATTTCCGGGAGCACCTGTCGATCCGGGCGATCGCGCGTCGTACCGGTCTGTCGCGGAACACCATCCGCAAGTACCTGCGGTCCGAGGCGGTGGAGCCTGTTTTCAGGACGCCTGATCGCCCCAGCAAGCTCGATCCCTTTGCCGAGCGGCTGGCAGCCTGGCTGCGGACGGATGCCCGCAGGCCGCGCAAACAGAAACGTACGGCCCGGCAGTTCCACGCGGAATTGGCCGTGCTGGGCTATGACGGCTCGTACCGGCGCGTCGCTGCCTTTGTACGCGCCTGGCGGGATGACTGGCTGCGCCAGCAACAGACCTCCGGCCGCGGTGTCTTCGTGCCGCTGGCCTTCGGCCCGGGCGAGGCGTTTCAGTTTGACTGGAGCGAGGAGCACGCCGTCATCGGTGGCGAGCGCACCAAGCTACAGGTCGCCCACCTCAAGCTCTGCCATAGTCGGGCCTTCCTGGTGCGAGCCTACCTCCTGCAGACGCACGAGATGCTGTTCGACGCCCACAACCATGGATTTCGCGTGCTGGGCGGCGTGCCGCGGCGTGGCATCTACGACAACATGCGCACCGCCGTGGACCGCATCGGCCCGAGCCGCGAGCGGCAGGTCAATGCCCGCTTCCTGGCCATGGCGAGCCACTATCTGTTCGAGCCCGAATTCTGCAATCCGGCGTCGGGTTGGGAGAAAGGCCAAGTCGAGAAAAACGTTCAGGATACCCGGCACCGGCTGTGGCAGCCCATGCCTGAGGTCGACAGTCTGGAGGCGCTGAACGCCTGGCTGGAGCAGCGCTGCTTCGCCTTGTGGGAGGAGATCCCGCACGGCGTCGAACCCGGCAGCGTCGCCGCGGTCTGGCGGCAGGAGGTGGACTGCCTCATGCCGGTCAGACGGGTCTTCGACGGCTTCGTGGATGAGACCAAGCGGGTCTCACCAACCTGCCTCGTGCACTTCGACCGCAACCGCTACAGCGTGCCCGCCTCCTTCGCCAATCGTCCGGTCAGCCTGCGGATCTATCCCGAGCGCATCGTGGTCGTTGCCGAGGGAGCCGTCCTTTGCGAGCACCCGCGGATCATTGAGCGGTCGCATCACGGGCAGGGTCGGACGGTCTATGATTGGCGCCACTATCTGGCCGTGATCCAGCGAAAACCCGGTGCCCTACGCAACGGCGCGCCCTTCGCCGAACTGCCGGAGGCATTCCGGCAGCTTCAGCGGCAACTGCACGGCAGGCCCGGTGGTGAGCGGGAGATGGTGGAGATCTTGTCCCTGGTGCTGCAGCACGATGAACAGGCTGTGCTGGTTGCCGTGGAGATGGCACTGCAGGCCGGTGTGTCCACCAAGACCCACATCCTGAACCTGCTGCACCGGCTGACCGACGGCACAGCCTCCCAGATCCCGCCGATCGAGGCGCCCCAGGCCCTGGTGCTGGGGCAGGAGCCCAGGGCCAACGTCGCCCGCTATGACGACCTGCGTCCAAAGCAAGGAGGTCGCCATGCGTCATGATCCGGCGGCTGCCGCCGTCACCATCATGCTGCGCAGCCTCAAGATGCACGGCATGGCGCAGGCCGCAGCCGAGCTGACCGAGCAGGGCGCGCCCGCCTTCCAGAGCGCGATCCCCATCCTGTCGCAGTTGCTGAAGGCCGAGTTGGCCGAGCGGGAGGTCCGCTCCATCGCCTATCAGCTCAAGGCCGCGCGGTTCCCGACCTACAAGGACCTGACGGGTTTTGATTTTGCCAGCAGCCAGATCAACGAAGGCCTGCTGCGCCAACTGCATGCCGGTGCCTTCATGGAGAAGGCCGACAACATCGTGCTGGTCGGCGGGCCAGGCACTGGAAAGACCCATGTCGCCACTGCGCTTGGCGTCCAGGCGGTCGAGCACCACCGAAAGCGGGTGCGGTTCTACTCCACGGTGGAACTGGTCAACGCTCTCGAGCAGGAAAAAGCCGCCGGAAGGAGCGGGCAAATTGCCGCCCGTCTGCTCCATACCGACCTGCTGATCCTCGACGAATTGGGATACCTGCCGTTCAGCGCCTCGGGGGGCGCCCTGCTGTTTCACCTTCTCAGCAAGCTGTACGAGCAGACAAGCGTGATCATCACCACCAACCTCAGTTTCAGTGAGTGGGCAGCGATATTCGGGGATGCCAAGATGACCACGGCACTGCTCGACCGGCTCACCCACCACTGCCACATCCTGGAGACCGGCAACGACAGCTTCCGCTTCAGGAACAGCTCCGCAACCCAGACCCATCGCGAAAGGAAACCACAGCCCACCTGACGGGATCAAAAAACCCCGCATCCCCAAAAC
>JADCFP010000151.1 GCA_020249465.1 Roseomonas sp.
ATACCTTGCAGATCGGCTCGACACCGTGAACCCCGCGCTGATCATCAATAAAGGCGATCATGGCTTGAACCGGCGGTCGAGCTCCATGAGGGTAAATCGCGCTGCGCGCAGGCAAAATATGCCAACCCCTTGCGCAAGATCTCATTGGCCTGGCGAAGCTCGCGGTTCTCGCGTTCCAGCGCTTTCAGCTTCTCAGCCATGTCGCTCGGCACGCCCGCCCGCTTGCCGCTGTCCACCTCCGCCCGCTTGACGCGGTCCAGCAGCGTATGCACCGAACAGCCAATCTTGGCCGAAATCGATAACGCCGCAGCCCAGCGAGAGGGGTGTTCCCCCTCGTGATCCAGCACCATCCGCACCGCTCGGGCGCGGACTTCAGGGGAGAATTTGTTCGCCGTCTTGCTCATAACGGCTACATCCTATTTGGAGCTTGGAGCCGATGGCTTACCCGGGGTGGATCATTTTGTACCAGCTTCTCCCCACGAAAAAGCATCTGCAGGTGACATTAATCTGCCATGAACGCAACGTTAGGGCAGGGCGTATATTTTTTCTGGTCCAGCTTCTTTAAATAAAGAAACAGCCCAAACCCTAAGTAAGGCGCGGGTGGTTGGCCGCATTCAGGCACGTTGGAGGCCCCCGCTTTCCCTTCAGCGCCTTCCGGTCTAGCATCTCCTTCTTGACAAGGAAGCGTGCCTGGAATGACTGTGCTTGATGGCGCCGCGCGGCGGAATCTTTTTCTCCTCGCCTGTTGTCAGGCCATTGGTCAGGCCGGCAATACGCTGATGTTCGCGGCCACCGCGCTTTCCGTGGTGACCTTCTACCACAACCGGGACTTCGCGACCCTGCCCGTCACCTTGCAGCATCTGGGCATCATGATCGCGGTCTTCCCCGCTGCCGCGCTGATGCAGCGCATGGGCAGGCGCTTTGGTTTTCGCGTCGGTTCCATCTTCGGCATGGTAGGCGGCGCGATTGTGGCGCTGGGGCTTTACACCGCCACCTTCGCGCTGATGTGCCTGGGCGGCCTGATCCTGGGCTATGCGGTGGCGAGTTTGCAAATGTATCGCTTTGCGGCGGTGGAATTGGTTCCCGCATCCTATCGCGCCAAGGCGATTTCCTGGGTGACCGCGGGCGGCGTGGTGGCCGGCATTATCGGGCCGAGCATTGTGCGCTTTTCGCATGACCAGATGCTGCCGCTGTATCTGGCGACCTATATCGCGCTGATTGGCATTCATGCTGTCGTCTTCATCATCATGGGCTTCATCAAATTCCCGCCCATGCAGGAAGCAACCGTGAAGGCGGATGGCACTGCGGTCGCACCACCACGCCCCTTGCTGGAAATCGCGTCTCAGCCGCGCTTCATTGCCGCCGTGATTTCCGGCATGGTCGCCTTCGGCATCATGTCCTTCCTGATGAGCGCCTCACCGCTCGCGATTGTGGCCTGTGGCCTGCCGCATACGGAAGCGCATTGGGTGATCTTCATGCATGTGATGGGGATGTTCGTGCCATCCTTCTTCACGGGCAATCTGATCACGCGCTATGGCACCACCAATGTCATGTTCTGGGGCATTGCGCTGCTGCTACTCGGCGTATTCGCAGCCCTTGCCGGCAATCATGAATGGCATTTCCGGATTGCGCTGACGCTGAATGGCGTGGGCTGGAATTTCCTGTTCATCGGCGCCACCAACCTGGTGACCACCTGTTATCGCCCGAATGAACGCGGCAAGGCGCAGGCGCTGAATGACTTTCTCGTGTTCGGCACCACCGCGACTGCAAGCTTCCTGGCCGGCTTCCTGCATGAGCATTTCGGCTGGGTGCCGCTGAACTGGGCCTCCATCCCGCTGCTGCTGGTGGCGGTGCTGGCGGTGATCTGGCTGCGCTTTCAGCGCGAACCGGCGCGGGCGGCGGCGTGAGGCGCCCCGGCGCCGCCGTAATGCTGCCATCCCCGCAGCGTCACATCATGCAAGTGCGGGTGTTCCCAAACCCGCGCAAATTGATCTAGCCTCAGCTTGCTAAAATCCGAGGTTCCATGGCCGCGCCACGTCTGCTCCTGAAGACTGATCTTGCCGGGCTGCAACCCTTGCTGTTGCGCGGCCAACCGGTGCAAGCGCTGCATCAGCGCCTGACCGACCAACTCACGGGACGGGGCGCGCCTGCCGCGCTGTTTGCCGAACCGATTACCGGCGCCGGGGCCATTTCCTGGTATGGCGAAGCTGCTGGCGAACCGCAGCCCCTCCCCACTCTCTCCAGCGCCCGCCGGGCGGAGGCTGAGGCCGCGCTGGCCCACCAGCTTCAGGCGCTCGAACCGCTGCTGGATGATGCCGAAATTGGCCCGCTGCTCCGACGCGCCTTGGTGCTGCCCAGCGCCGATTCCATCCTGGTGCTGGATGGCCAGATCATTCTGACCGGCTGGGGCTTGGCGTCACGCGATATTGCTGAAGACCCCGCAGCACTGGCCGCACAACTCCGCCGCGTCATGGGGCCTTATTCGCAGCGCTTGGCCTCCGTGCCCGATGGGTTTTTTACAAGCGCCGCCATGGCAGCGCCCGCGCCAACACCCGCTGCTGCACCGCCGCCCGCAGCTGCCCGCGCAGCGTCGCCACCACCGCCGCCACCACCTCCCGCGCCCGTCATGGCCGCCGCACCCCGCGCGCCTTTTGGCGGGGCGGCTTGGCTTATCCCGCTGCTCGCCCTTGTGGCGCTGATTTTCCTGGCACTTGGCTTCTGGCTCGCGTGGTCACAGATGCAGCGCGATCTGGCAGGGCGGCAGCAAACCGTCTCGATCGTGGATGATGCCGCAACGCGCAACGCCATCCGCCTGCAGCGCGAAACCAATGAGGCGCTGGAGCGTGACTTGGAACGCATGCGCCGCCTGGCCGCGACCCCCAATGTCTGCACGCCGGAAGGCCCGCTTGGCCTGAACCCGCCGCCGGAACGCCAACCGGTGCGGCCGGAGAGCGTGCCGCCCGCCATCCCGCAGCGCCAGGGAGAGGCGCCGCGGCCCTTCAGCGGTTCACTCGCGAAATTGCTGGAACATGCCACAGTGATGATCGCCTCGGCCGGGCCGGCGGGAATTGGCCATGGCAGTGGCTTTTTCATTGCGGGCGATCTGGTACTGACCAATGCGCATGTCGTGCAGCAGGCCGATCCCAATCAGATTTTTGTGATGTCGCGCGCCATGGGCCGCGCGGTGAAGGCGCAGCTGATCAGCATGACGCGCGCTGCGGGCGGTGGCCCGGTTGAACCAGGCATGTTGGATGTCGCGCTGCTGAAGCTGCCGGAAGCGGTGGCCGGCGCGCAGCCGCTCGCGCTCACACCCACGGCCGATAAGCTATTGGATGTGGTGGCGGCGGGGTATCCGGACTCGGTCGTGCGTGTCGAACAGGGCATGCAGGAATTGCAGCAGGGCAGGCTTGGCACGCCGCCGGAATTGGTGCTGACGCGGGGCAGTATCAGCACCATCCAGCGGCTCGAAAACGGCTTGGTGGTCATGCCGCATTCCGCTGATATCTCGCCGGGTAATTCCGGCGGGCCACTGGTGGATACATGTGGACGCGTGGTGGGCATCAATACTTTTGTGAGCTTCGCAACCCAGGTCGCGGATCGCGTGAAATACGCACAAAAGACTGAAAGCCTGCTGCCCTGGCTGCAACAGCAGAATGTGCAGGCGGCGGTGCAGACCGAGGCCTGCCAGCCGGTAACCCCCGGCCTGCCGGCGACACCGCAACCGCCCGCCAATGCTCCCGCTGCCCCAACGGCGCCCACAACCCCCGCGCCCCCTGCCGGGGCCGGGGCGCCGCGCTAAAGCGGCGCCGCGCGCATGTCAGGTTCCGGCGATGGCGGCCTGATTGCCACCACCCGCAATGCGGAATTGCAGGTTTTGGGCACGGGCGGGCAGCTTGCGGTCCAGGCCTGGGATCAGATCACCGGCTATTTGCGCCGCGCGCGCAGCCCTGCGCATGCGGCGCTTTTCGCCGAGCCCAATCCGGATGCGGATCGCGGCATCACGGATTGGTATGCGGCGGGTCAGGGCGCGGCGCCGCCGCTCGAAACCCTGCCCCAAGCCGAACAGGATGGCGCGCGCGGGGAATTCGCGCGGCTTTACGGCGATATCCGCGAAGAAGCTGATCGGCTGCGTGCCAGCACCCGAGAAAGTGAGAAATTTCTCGGCGAATTGATCGCCCTTGCGCTGATTACGCCCGCGACCGACTGCCTGCGTGTGGTGGGCGGCCAGCCGGTGTTGGTTGCTTGGGGTCATGCGAAGCTAGGCGAGGCACCCAGCCCCGAATTGCTGATTGGCATGACGCGCCGGCGCGGCGGCGGTGGCCTGGCGCCGATGCAGATTCTTGGCCCGCCTGCGGCACCGCCCGCGAAGCGGCCGCTGCTGTTCTGGCTGCTCGGCCTGCTTGGGCTTTTGCTGCTGTTGCTTTTGTTGCTGCTGCTATGGCGTGATCCCTTTGGTTGGTTCAAGGCCGCGCTGCCGCAATGCGTTGTGCAGCCAGGCAATACGGAATTGCTGGATGAACTCCGCGCGGCGCAAGCGCGGGAGGCAACATTGCGCAGCGATATCGCGCGAGAGATGCTGCGCCTTGGGGATCGGCGCACCGCCTGCCCGCCGCCCGAGCCGCCGCCACCGCGTCGGGTTGAGCAACCCACGCCGCCCCCACCGCCGCGCCAGGAAGATGCGGAACGTGCGCGGCGTGAGGGCGCGCGCAGCGGGCGGGTGCAGATCATCCTTGCTTGGGATGACCGCAATGATCTTGACCTGATGATGATCTGCCCGAACGGTGAAAGGCTTTATTTCGACAATCGCCGCGCCTGCGGGGCTGAACTGGATGTGGACCGTAATGCGGGCAATAGCGCGCTGATCGCAACGCCGATTGAAAATATTGTTTTCGCGGCGGAACCCGCGCCGGGGCGCTACCGGATCATGGTCTGGCATTTCCAGAACAACCCGCCGGCACCGGCATCTTCGCCCTATCGCGTCACGCTGAAGCGCGAAGGCCGGCCGGATCAGGTTTTCACCGGGCGCGTGGCGGCCGGGCAACAAGTGGAAGTGGGACATTTCGATGTGCCCTGATGCGCCATGCAGCCACTGATCACCCTGCCGCTTGATAGCTTCCGTCCGATCCTGCCGGCGGGGCAGGATCACGCGGCGGCGTATCGTGCTTTGACGGCGCTGCTGAATGACGCGCTGGGGCCGGAGGTGACCGGCTTTTTCGCGCCGGTCAGCGCGACCGAACATGGCCTGAGCTTCTTCGCCCCCGAAGGCCGCGTGGCGCGTTTTGCGGAGCTGGACGCCACCGGACGCGACAGGCTGCGCGCCGAGATCGGGCGGATCATCAGCGAACTCCGCCGCGCTGCGGCCCTGGCGGCGGCGGAAAATCCGGCGGGGGCCGGGCATTTGCCCGCGCTGGTCGCCGCCGCGATTGAAATCCCAAGCTTTGAGCAGGTTTTCGCCCATGAAGGTCGGCCCGTGCTGGCCGGCTGGGGCACCGCACCCGGCAATGCGCCGGGCGGGCTTGGCCTGCTCAGCGACCTGGATGATGGCAAGCCCGCCCAAGCGCCTGGCCGCGCCCCCTTGGCCGCGCTTGGTGCGGCTTTGCTCGCGCTATTCCTGTTAGGTGCCTTGGCCGCCTTCGCCTCGCCCTGGATCGCGCGCTGGCTGGCACCGGAGCCCGGCATGTGCCGCGTCGAGCAGGGCGATCTGGACGCCATGCAAACCCTGCTCCGCGAAAGGGAGCGCGAGCGGGAACTCCGCCACCGTTTGGCCATGCTGGAGGAAGAACTGGGCCGCCGTCGCGCCGAATGCCCGCTGCCGCCAGCGCCACCTCCGCCACCGCCGCCGCCACCCACCCCGGAACCGCCGCGCCAGCCGGAACCTCGGCCAGAACCGGCGCCAGAGCCGCCGCGCCCGCCGACACCCCCGCCGCCGACACCCCCGCCGCCGACACCGCCGCGCCCGACACCGCCTCCGCCACCGCCGCCGCGCCCCGTGGAACGCCCACCCAATGTCGAGCCCTGCAATACCGAAGTGCAGAGCGGTGGGCGCGGCATAACCGAAACGCGGCATTTTCTGGGACCGAACCCCGGGCGCGTGACCATCACCTATAATACGCGGATCGAACCTGACCGAATCAGGGTTTATCATCGCGGCCGGTCACTGGCGGAAACGCCGGGCTTTGTCTCCGGCACGGGCAGCCTTTCCTTCGATTGGAACCCGCCGCGCGGAGGCTCGCCCGAGGATTATGTTGTGACCGTGGAGGTGATGGGCACGCCCGGTTCGCCTTCCACCCGTTGGGAGTATCGCATTGGTTGCCCAGGTGGCGGGCGGTGATGGAATTGCGATGATTTCGCCGTAAAGCTGCGCGGCTGCTGCTATAGTGATAGAGTGGTATTCGATGATTGAAGGGAGACTACCTCAATGACCGTAATGGCCTTGGCCCGCCGTAAGCCCGCGCTGAAAGGCGCCGCTGCTTTGCTGTCGCTATCCTTGCTTTTGCCTGCCTGCCAAAACCCCAATATTGGCGCGGGCGGCCAGCCCCTAACAGCTGAGCAACAGGCCATGCGCCAGCAATCGCAGCGCTGGAACCAAACCGCAGCGACTGGTGCGCTGGCGGGTGCCGCGATGGGTGCGGCGGGCGCGGCGGCGTTTGGGCGCGGCAATACCGGGCAGAATGCGCTGATCGGCGCGGGTATTGGTGCGTTGGTAGGGCTTGCTGCCGGCATGGCCGTGGCGGAACGCAATCTTGCCTTTGAAAATCGTGAAGCCAGCGCATCCCAGCGCATCCAGTCGGCACAGCAGGTCGCGAGCAATCTGAACAGTACCGCTGCCGCTTCCGAACAGGTGGTGCGGCAGAATCAACAGCGGTTGGCGCGACTGGACCAACAGTATCGCGCGGGCCAGATCACGGCGGCGCAATATCGTGCGCAGACGGAAACCATGCGCCAGGATGCTGAATTGATGCGCAAGACCGCCGGCGAAGCGCGCGATGCGCGCCAGCGCCTGGTGGCGAGTGCACGGCAGGTACCGCAATTGATGAATGAGGAAGCGAAGATTGATCAGGCGCAGCGCCGGTTGGAAGCCGCCGCGGATGATCTTGAATCCGCGCTCCGCCGCGTGCCGACGGGTTGATCCGCCATGACGCTGAAGCCCTTGCGCACCATTGCGCCGCTCTTGTTGCTCGCTGGCTGCGCTGGTGCCGGCGCCGGCCCTGCTTCCGAACGCGGCTTTTTCACCGGCATTGCTGCCGCCGCGAGTGGTGAGGATGTGCGCGGCGCGCAACGGCTGGAAAGCTCTGCCGCGCTGCAGGAACGTGCCGCGCAAATGGCGGCTGAGCGCAACGCCGCGGCGCAGGCCGAAGCGGCGCGCACCGGTGCGGCGGTGCGCAATGCCGAAGCGCGGCTGGCTGCGCAGCAACGCAGCCTTGCCGAGCAGCGCGCGACGCTCGAGCGGCTCCGCGCTGAGCGCGCGCAGAACCCGGGTGCAGCGGCGGAAGGTGCCAGGCTGCAATCGGAGTTGGAGGCGCAGGAACGTGACATCCGCGCAGCGGCAGCGCGGTCCGGCGGACCATCAGCGGATCAGGTGCAGCGCATCGAACGGCGCGCGGGCGAATTGGATGCGGCCTTGCAGCGCTTTGGGCGGATTTAGCTAGTGCCGCCTGAAGGTATGTGAAGGCAGCATCATCCAGCGCCGGTCGTCCCAGCTGGTTCCCGATAGGAGCGTGATCTAGAGCGTGTTGCGTTCACATGTGTTCACGCAACCCGCTCTACATCGTTGTTTTTCGAGCATCTTCACACGTTCAGATGATTCCATCCGAATGGGATTTGCGCTAACTGCCCTTCAATTCCTCAGGCAGTGCGCAAATCCGCTGCCTGACCAGCCACGCGGAAAACTGCGCACTTGCTGTCAGCATGGCGAAGGGAATGACAGCAAGCAGGCTGATCAGCACTGGCCCCGCGATCAGCAACGCGGTGAAGGACACCATTGCGAAAACGAATGTCAGGACAATCCCCGCCAGTGTCGGCGCCCAGAATTGCTTGAGCGCATCCGCAAACCCAATGCCGCGTTCGCTGCGATTTTGTGGTGCCCAGCCCATCTTCATGCCAAAGGGCATCGCCAATAGAAACAGGCATTGGCTCATCAGCCGCGCGGGTTCCATGAAGGCGGTGAAGGTCATTTCTGCCAAAGCGCCGCGGATGAATTGCGCGCGCCCGCCATAGCGCGCGGCCAGATCGGACTTCAGCAAAACCTCGACATAACCGGCCAATTTCGCCGCATAATGGCAGCACCAGCCGGCCAATAGCAGCACGAGAAGTGCAGAAATCGTCGTGCTATCACCCCCGCCAGTGAACCCATTCCAGGCTGCGAGCAATAGGATCGCGACATAAAACGGCGCGCTCAGGAACAGCAGAATCGCCTGGATCAATTGCCAGCGCGCCATGGGGGTCAGGCCAGGAAGCCGCAGCAGCGCCAGATACTGCATATTCCCTGCCGCCCAGCGCAGATCGCGCGTGATGAAATCACTATAGCTTGGCGGATTGCCTTCGCTGCTGCCGGCATCGTCGGGCAGCACGCGCACCTTCCAGCCGGCGGCATGCAGGCGCGTTGCCTCCACCTGATCATGCGAGAGGATATGCGACCCATCGGGCAGGGTTTCCAACCGCGCATGGGCGCGAAAGGGCGCGATGCGAATGACGGCGTTATGCCCCCAATAGGGCCCCTCATTACCCTGCCACCAGGCCTGCCCGGTGGCCCAGGCGCGCATGCCGTGACGCATGCCGAATTGAAACAGCCGCGGAAATCCTGCCTTGGTCGGCCTGCCATGAATAAGCTGTTGCAGGATCGCGAGCTTCGGGTCCGCTTCCATGCAGGCAACCAGGCGCAGCACGGCATCCGCTGTCATTTCCGAATCCGCATCCAGGCAGAGCATGAAGTCGTGCCCATCGGTGTGATGGTCCAGAAACTCCATCACATTGCCGGATTTGAAGCCGGTATTTTGCGCGCGGCGCCGGTAATGCGTGCCAATGGGTTGCGCGGTGGCGAAGGCGCGGCAGGCGGCTTCCTCGGCCACCGCATCGGCGCCTTCGGGTGTGTCTGACAGGAACCAAAGCGAAAAACGCTCTGCCGCACCGGCTTCCGCCAAGCCTGAGAGCAAGCGCGCGAGTGGCGGTAGCACCAGCGCCATGTCTTCACGGCGGATGCAGATGGCAATGGCGGTGCGGGCTTGCGGCAAGCCAGGGCGCGCGGCGGCGAGTGCGGGCAAGACAGCCGCGACTGGATCGCGCGTGAACAGCAATAGGCCAAGCCCAATCAGCGCATTGCCTGCCGAAAGCGCCGCCCAGGGAAGCGTGCCCGCAATAAAGACCAGAATCAGCATTTCCGCGAGCGTCCAGCCACCAGGCGCAAGCGTTGCCCAGGCAAGCCAGAAGAGGCCCGCCATGATGGCCAAGGCCAGGGCAAGAAAGGCGATGCGTCGCGGCAGGATGGGCGCTTCGGTCACGGCGCCCGCTTATGCCGTGACCACAGCCGCTTGGCGATATGCCGGGCTTGTCAGTCTATCTGCGCCCCGGAAGCACGCACCACCGGGGCCCAGATTTCCACCTCTCGGCGCATGAAGGCATCATATTCCGCCGGGCCAAGCGGCCATGGCTCCGCACCGTAATCGCGCACGCGCTGGGCAATGGCGGGATCATTCAGCGCGGCCACCACCTCTGCCCCCAGCCTTTCGCGAATGGCAGCCGGCACGGCAGCGGGGGCAGCAATGCCATACCAGGAAGCGACATCGAAATTCGGCACGCCTTGTTCTTGCAGGCTTGGCACTTCCGGCATGGTGCTAGAACGCTGCGCGGTTGAAACGCCAAGCGCCTTCAACAAGCCCCCCAGCACCTGCTGGCGCGATGCCGGCGCGTTATCAATCGCAAACAAGGTCTCGCCATTCATCACCGCCGCCATGGAAGGCGCGGTGCCGCGATAGGGCACATGCGTCACCTCAATCCCCATGCGCATGCCGAACAGCAAGCCGGAAAGATGCGAAGACGTGCCCGACCCGGCCGAGGAAAAATTCGCCCGCGCCGGATTGGCCTTGCAGAAAGCGACCAATTCCGCGACCGATTTAATCGGGCTATCGCCCTTGATGATCAGCACATTCGGCATTGCCGCAATGCGCGCCACCCCCGGCAAATCCTTGAGCGGATCAAAGGAAAGCCGCCGATACAGCGTCGGCCCAATCCCGTGGGACGCGATATGGTTGATGTAATAGGTATAGCCATCCGGCGCGGATCGTGCCGCGACTTCCGCCCCCACCATGCCGCCCGCACCAGGGCGCGGATCTATGATCATGGGCTGGCCGAGCCTTTCGCGCAGCCGGTTTTCCATCATGCGGAGGAAAATATCAGAAACCCCGCCCGCTGCGCCGCCAATAACAAAGCGCAGGGGTTTGTCTGGCCAATTGCCCTGCGCCTGCACCACCGGCGCGGCCAAAAGTGCCGCCCCCGCCGCCATCATGCTTCTGCGCGTGATCATGACTTATCCTCCCAGGTTAGGCTTTGTTGGCATAAAGCCTAACATGAAAGCGCGGCCTGGGAAGCGGAATCAGGCGATGGGCAGCAACACCGTAAAGCGCGCACCGGTCACGGTGCCGCTGGCATCCCGGATATTCTCGGCGGAGATGCGCCCGCGCAGGCCCTCCACAATCTGCCGACTGATGGAAAGGCCGAGACCGGAATGCTGGCCGAAACGCTCTCCGCTCGGGCGTTCGGAATAGAAACGCTCAAAAATGCTTTCAAGCTTCTGTTCGGGAATGCCGGGGCCTTGATCTTCCACCACCACTTCCAGCATGGCGCCAGCAGGGCGCGCGGTAACCTTCACTGTGCCGCGCGGCGGGCTGAAGGAAAGCGCATTGCCCAAAAGGTTGCGAAACACCTGCACAATGCGCCCTTCAACGCCGCGCACCACCAAGGGGCCTTCGGGCGCTTCCAGCACGACAATCGGGTCATCATCACCCCGTGTGGCAGCGTGCAAATCAGAAAGTGCCGCCAGGATGGGCGCGACATCCACGGGCGTTGAAATCGTACGCGACAGCTCCGCATCCACGCGCGATGAATCGCTGATATCGCCGATCAGCCGATCCATCCGCACGGCATCATCGGCAATGATCGCGAGCAGCCTGTTACGACTGGCCGGGTCTTCCACACGGCGGAGTGTTTCAATGGCGCTCCGCACACTTGTCAGCGGGTTGCGCAATTCATGCGCGACATCGGCGGCGAAGCGTTCATTCGCGTCAATCCGCGCCCAAAGCGCGCGGGCGGAGTTCTGCAAATCCCTTGCCAGTACACCGATTTCATCATTGCGCTTCAGCAGCACATCGGGGACGGATTGCGCGCGGCCCTCACCTTCACGGATACGTTGCGTTGCACGCGCCAGGTCAAGCATCGGTGTCGCGATGGTGCGCGCCAGATAGAGCGACAACGCGACCGTCAGGATCAGCGCGGTTGCGAAAAGCAGCAGGACTGAGGCGCGGATTTCAAAGAGCCGCCGATCCACTTCGCGCGCTTCACGCGTCAGCAACACAATGCCGACACTTTGCGTGCCTCGGCGCGCCGGTTCCGCGACACTCACCAGCAGCCGGCCATCGGCGCTGCGGCGGATATAGGGTGTCACGCCGCCTTCCAGCGCCATGCGCAATTCTTCCCGCCGATCAGGGCCAAGATCCGGCTGCCAATCGAAATCCGGCGCATCGGGCGCGCTATCCACCACCATCCCTGAGCCGCCGCGCCCGCGCAGCAGGGCAGGGAACATGCCAACCAGCTTTTCGTAAACACCTGCGACGGTTGAGGTCAGCGCGCCGCGCGGTTCCGGCGGCGGCAAGGGTTCTGCAATCACCGCGCCGCCCACGCCATCACGAATGCGGCTATCGGCGACCAGCAGGCCGGCCGTGTCCAACAACCGCGCCTGGGTATTGGGCGAGGGGTCCACCAGGCGCCGTAGCAGCGGCCGCGCCGCTTCCAATTGCAGCACATAGCGTTCGCCTTCCGGCCGCACCGCGGCTTCAGCGATGGCGCCGGCATAGATGCGCGCCTGGGTGCGCATGGCCTCAACCTCCGCGCCCAAAAGCGCGTTCTGATATTGGTCGAGGTAAAGCAGGGAGGCCGCGAGCAAGGCCGGCGGTAGCGCATTCAGCAGCAGGATGCGCCTGAGGAGCGGGGAGAAGCCGCGCTTGGCTTGTTCCGGCGAGGCCTCGGCTTCCGAAAGGCGATCGAGCGGCGGGGAGGTATCGGGCACGCGGCTTCCTTAACGCGGAAAGCGCGCCAGGGAAATCAGGCCGCGCGATTCAGCCCCGGCGAATGGGCGGCACGCTGCCCCCGCCTTGAGGTGACGGCGGCGCGCCCCACCCACCGGAACGTGGCGGCGGAGGCCCTTGCGGCTGCCAGCCCCCCGGCGCTTGCGGCGGATAGCCGCCGCCGTAACCTCCGGGCGGCAATTCCGGCGCCAGGGGGTCAGGGCCGAAACGATTATAGCCGGGCGTGCCGCGCAGAAAGCCAGCGACGATGAAGGCCCAAAGCGAGCCAATCAGCGGAATGAAATTCACCAATACCCACCAGCCAGATTTATCCCGGTCGTGCCAGCGCTTGGCTTGCCCAGCGAGGCCCACCCACAACCCGCCAAGCGAGGCGATGATGGAAAACACCCCCATATCCAGATCAGCCATGCCCGACTTGTCCGGCAGGGCATTCCTGGCGCCAAAGAACTGCGCATCAAGCGCGCTGGCGGCGATGTTGATGCCAATCGGGATCAGAAAATAAAAAATCCACCAGGTCTTGCGGCTGATGCGGCCATTGAAGCTGAACCATTGCGCCAGGGTCATGGGCTTGTTCCTCAATCCTTGCGCTGAAGCTACTGAGGCGACGGCGGAAGCGCAATATCGCCGAGAAGTAGCGGGGCCAGCCGATTGGGATTGCAGGGATGATGGCTGTGTTCATGACGCAATAGAACCACAGCATCTGCGAACCGGTGCGGCATAATTTGCGCTTCGATCGGCATCACGCTCGATCGCGCCAAGCTTTCGCAATATCCATCCGCCGCGCGACCCAGATCTGATCACCCAATTGGGCGAGCCTCGCCAGCACTTTTTCAAAAGCGGGGAAGCGCGCTGGTCGCCCGGCGATGCGCAGATGATAGCCGATATTGAGCAGGCGCGGCTTGCCCTGGCTTGCTTCGGCAAGCAGCACATCCAGCGCATCATTCACATACGCCACCATCTCACCGGCGCGCACAAAGCCGTTGGGGTGGAAGAATTTCATGTCGTTGGTATCAAGCGCATAGGGAAGCACTGCAAGCCCTGGATAGGCCGGATCATCATAGGGCACATCATCATCGAAGGCGTTGGACACCCAGGCAAAGCCGCGTTCCTGCAGCAAGCCGCGCGTCCAAATGCTTTCCGAACCGCGACAGAAGAATCCTTTCGGTACTTCGCCACACGCCTTGGCGATAGCGGCGATGCAACGATCAAGATCAACAGCTTCTGCCTCACGCGATGTGTAATCGGCCTGCGGACGCCAAAGCCAGCCATGCGCGGCGGCTTCATGGCCGCGCCTTGTGACCTCGGCGGCGAGAGAGGGCGCCCGTTCAACTGCGCGACCGCACATCAGGAAGGTTGCGGGAATGGCGTGAAGGTCCAGCGCATCCAACATGCGCCAAAAGCCGGCGCGCGTGCCATAGGCAAAGATCTGCTCCTGCCCCATATCGCGCACACCTGGGGCGACGACGCTGATAACCTCACCGATGCGTTCGCATTGCGGGTCACCATCACCTACCTGTTGCTCGGCACCTTCTTCAAAATTCACAGCAACGGAAACGGCAAGCCGCGCGCCATTCGGCCAGGCCAAATCGGGCCAATTACCACCATAGCCAACCATATCACGTGTCATGTGAAATCTCCCCTGCGCGCATGGCGCCCGAACCAGCACAGCGCTGCGCCGGCAAGCGGCAGCGTTGCCAATATCGCAAAAGCGTAGCGATAGCCGTGCAATTCCTGGCCGAGCACGGCGATCAATGGCGGGCCGAGCACGGCGCCAGCGAAGCTCAACGAAATCACCGCACCGGATGCAGCGCCCGCCGCACCTGGCGGGGCAAGGCGCACACTTTCTGCGACCAATACGCCGTTCCACCCGGCAGTACTGGCGCCAATTGCAATGAACAGCAGTACCAGCAACAGCGTCTGCGTACCTCCAACTAAGGGCAGCATCATCAGAAAAATTCCCGATAGAGCGCCAATCAGCATCAGCGCACGCTGACCGCCCATGCGCGTGTCAGCCACCAAAGCCCACCCGATGCGCGAAAGCCCGCCCACCACCTGACAGAGCCCCACGAGCGCGCCAGCTGAGACAGAATCCCAGCCATAATCGCCAATCAGCATCGCAACCATATGCGCCCCAAGGCCGATCTGCACCAAGGCATAACAGGCAGCCGCAAGGCCAATCACGCCCAGTGCGGGCGATTTCAAGAGCAGCAATGGTCCTGCCTGCACAGCAGGTGCACCGCGATCCTGATCCCAATCCGCGCGCTTGAATTGCAGCCCAATGACCATCATCAGCAACATCGCAGCCGCCATCAGCATGGCGTTACGCCAGCCCAGGATCTCTGCCGTGCCAGGCAGCATCAAGCCTGCCAGCGCCACCCCAAAGGGCACGCCCATTTGCTTCAGGCCGAAAACCATATTGCGGCGTGATGGCGGCGCAAGCTTACCAAGCAATTGCGACGCAGCCGGGTTGGTCAGCCCATAGGCCAGCCCAATCAGAATCGTGGAAGGCACTGCAATTGCAAGCTCAGCGAAAGTCAACATGGCAACGCCTACCGCCGCCGCCAGCAGTGCGATCTGTGTGGTGCGCGCCGGCCCCCATATCGCGAGCCAGCGCGGCCCGTAAGCGGAGGCGAAAACCGCGCAGAGATAAACCAAACCCACCTGATAGCCGATATTGGCGCGCGCCATCCCAAAATCCGGCGCGGCATAGGCGACCAATACAGGCAGCGCATAAACCGCCATGGTCGCCAAGGTTTGCGCACCCGCGAGTAGAAAAAGCGCGACTGTGAGGCCGCAAGAGCTACTCATGCCGCAGTTCCGGTCACGCTTGATGCAGGCCCCGTCGATAGGTTGAAGGCTCCATATCTTTCACCGATTTCGCACGTTTCTCGAGCCAATAGCTCTGCGCCGGTGGCATGGCATCAAAAGCCGAATTCACGCCAAGCTTGCGCGCGGCATCGGTTGGCCAATTTGGATTATACAGAATCTCTCGTCCAATCGCGACAAGATCAGCATCGCCGGCTTGCAGAATTGCCTCGGCCTGATCGGCATGCACAATCAGGCCAACCGCCATGGTGGCGATGGGTGCCTCGTGCCGCAACCGCCGCGCATAAGGCACCTGATAGCCATAGCCAGGCCGCACCGCTTTTGGCGGACCGCCCGTGATGCCACCCGATGAACAATCCACCACATCAATGCCAGCGGCGCCGACAAGCGCGGCAAGGCGAATGCTTTGTTCTACATCCCAGCCCGCATCATCTTCGACCGAGAAACGCATGAATAGTGGTTTATGCGCGGGCCATACCGCGCGCACCGCCTCCACGACTTCAAGCGCGAAGCGCATGCGGTTGGGTTCTGATCCGCCATATTCGTCATTACGGCGATTGGCGGAGGGTGAGAGGAATTGGTGAATCAAATAACCATGCGCGGCATGGATTTCGAGAACATCGAAGCCGGCGGCATCGGCGCGCCGTGCGGCGTCCGCCCAATGCTGCACTAGCTGTGGGATTTCATCGCGCGTGAGCGCACGCGGCATGGGGTCACCCGCATCGCCGATCTCGGCACTCGGTGCCACCAGTTCCCAAGCTTCCCAATCCGTAATCGCAGGGCCTTGCACGAGTGGCGCGCCACCTTCCCATGGACGAAAGCGGCGTGCCTTGCGGCCGGAATGGCCAATCTGGATTGCCGGCACTGAACCATTGGCACGAATCAAATCCGCCACACGTTTCATGCCAGGGATGAAAGCATCATCCCAAAGCCCGGTATCGCCAAGCGTGCCGCAGCCGCGCCGTTCAACTTTGGTGCTTTCCACCATCACCATGCCGGCACCGCCCGCGGCAAAGCGACCTGCATTCATCAAATGCCAATCCGTGATGAAGCCACGATCCGCCGCATATTGATGCATCGGCGCGACCACTACGCGATTTTTCAGCGTAACACCGCGCTTGGTCCAAGGCGTGAAGAGCAGGGGCAGGGTCATGGTGCAATCCTCCGAGGCCGAGCCTAGGCCAGGATGATTGCGCTGGTAAGGGGTTCAGCCCGTCACATAGCCAAGCGCGCGATCAGTCTTGTGTTGTTCTGCCGAACGCCTGATGGGATCACCAAAGCCGCCGCCGCCGGAAGTTTCCAGCCGTACGATATCGCCCTTCAGCAGGCGCACCGCATCGCTTTTCGGCGCGATGGCTGTTTCCTGCCCGTCACGAATGCGCAGCAAGCGCCCGAGGCTCGCGGGTTTGCCTCCGGCCAGGCCATAGGGCGGGAAGCGGAAGCGATCCATATTCGCGGTGAAAATCCCAGCCGGGCTATCCACGCGCCATTCGCGGATAAGCCCAAGCCCGCCGCGATATTGCCCATCTCCACCAGAATCAGGCTTCAAGCCGTAATGGGTGATCGTGAGCGGCATTTGGCTTTCGATCATTTCGATCGGGATATTGCTGTTATTATGC
>JADCFP010000152.1 GCA_020249465.1 Roseomonas sp.
CCCGAAATACTGCGCCCGACGCGGCTGACATTCTATCTGCAGCACAATACCACGCGCTTTGTCTCGCCCATTACGCGCCAGGCGCAGGTGCTGCGGCGCGAAGGTGCGCGCTGGGTGGCGCAGGCAAGCTTTGATCCTTTGGACCGCGTGCGCGCAGGTATTCTGGAAGGGTTGCTGGCGGCGTTGGGCGGCTCGCTCAATACCGTCAGGATCTATGATTGGCGGCGGGAATTCCGCAGCGGCGATCCGCGCAGCCAGGGCCAGGTGCCAAGCGGGCCATTCTCCTTTGATGATGCGACGATTTTTACCGATGGTACGGGCTTTGTCGTGGGGTCGGGCAATCCTGCGCTGGCCACCGGCGCGCCGCGTGGGGCGCTTTCGATCCAGACCCAGGGTTGGTATCCGAATGCTATCGCGATTGGTGCCGGCGATATGATCGGCCTTGCCGGGCGGCTTTATATCGCGACGGAAGCCATCACCGCCTCCGGCACTGGCACCGCCACCATTCCCATTGCACCACCCTTGCGCGAGGCGCTGCTGGTGAACCAGCCGCTGGTCTTGACCAAGCCCACCGTGCCGATGCGCCTGGTCTCCGATGATGAGGCGGCGAACCCAACGCGGCCGGGGCGTTTCACGGCCATCACCATCCGGCTTGAGGAGGCGTTGTAATGTCCGGCAGCACCCCATCGCCGCGCCTCACCCCCGCTGCCATCGCGGCGGCGGCATCGCCCATCGCGGCACCCGTTGTGCTGGTGGAGCTTGATTTCGCCTCGGGCTTTTTTCGCGCCTGGACGGGGATCGGGCCATTGCATTGGGCGGGCAAGGTGTTTGAGGGGCTGGGCGCAATTGGTGCCGTCAGTGAGATTGAGGAAACCGTTGAATTGCGTGCGGTGCGGTTGACCCTTTCACTTTCACCTGTGCCGCAAGAGGTGGTGGATATCGCGCTGGCGGAGCGCAGTTTTCGCCTGCGCCCGGCGCGGTTATGGGGCGTGCTGCTGGATGCCGAGGGCGCTTTTGTCGCGGATCCATTCCCGCTTTGGGCGGGGCTGATGGATGTGATGGAAGTGACCGATGGGGCAGAGGCGCGGATTGCCCTGACCTGCGAAAGCCGGCTGGTGGATCTCGAACGCGCCGAGGTGCGTCGCTACACGGATGCGGACCAGCAGGCGGAATATCAGGGCGACCGCTTTTTCGAATATGTGCCTGCCTTGCAGGAGGTGGAAATCCGGCTGCCGGCGCAGTGATGCGACGGACGGATTGGGCGGTGCGGCTGGCGGCCTTGCTGTCGGCTGCGGAAGCGCGCCCTTTTGAAGCCCGGCATTGGAACTGCGCCAGCTTTGCGCTTGCCGCTGCTGAGGCCGTGACGGGCCATAAGCCCAGTGTGCGGGTGCTGCCGTGCCTTGCGGCCTCGGCTGATAGCACTGGCTTTCCACGCATCGCGCCGGCCTTTGTGCGGCCCGGCGATATCGTCCTGGCCGGCGATCCGCCGCGCCTTGGCGTGGTGGTCGAAGCCGGGCGCGCGGTTTTCGTCGGCACGCATGGCCTGACCACCGCAGCAATCACCGAATGCAGCATAGCCTGGAGGATCGGTTGATATGCCCGTCGCCATCCCGATCATTGCCGTCGCCGTCGGCGCGGTGGCCTCAGCGGCTGTGGGCGGGGGGATCATCGGTGCGCTGGTCGGTGCCGGTACTGCCTTTGCCATTACCAGCGCCGGCAATGCGGTCTTTCCGACGCGCCCGCCCTCAGCCCCGGTCATCCCCGCCCGCGCGGGGGATGACGCAACCGCCCCCGGCGCCGGGCGCACACAATCCTTTCGCCAGCCGCTCACCGAACACCAGATCGTCTTTGGCCGCTGCAAAGTCGGCGGGCCCATCGTGTTCATCCATTCCGCGACCGATGATCAGGGCCGCGCTGATGGGTATTTCTATGCGGTCGTCGTACTCGCGGCGCATCGCGTGCAATCCATCGGCGATGTCTGGCTGGGTGATACGCTGGCGACCGATGCCAAGTTTTCCGGACTGGTCCGGATTGATCGCCATTTGGGTGCGGCAGATCAGGTGGCGAATGCGAATTTGATCGCCGAGACCGCCGGCAAATGGTCCGCCAATCATCGCGGCCGCGGGCGCGCCTATGTCGCGGTGAGGCTCAAGATCACCGCCCAGGCCTTTCCGTCTGGCCCGCCCAATATCGCTGCCCTGGTGCAGGGCGCGAATAGCATTCTGGACCCGCGCACCAATACCACCGGCTGGTCCGACAATCCCGCGCTCTGCCTTGCTTGGTATCTCACCGCGCCCTTTGGCTGGAAGGCATCCTGGGATGATATCGATATCCCCGCCCTGATTGCTGCCGCCAATATCTGCGACGAACTGATCGGCACGCGCGCCGGCGTCTATGAAAAGCGCTATACGGTCAATGGTCGTGTCTCCCTTGGCGAGGGAAAGATTGCCATTACCCGCAAACTGGTCGCTGCCATGGCGGGGGCGATGGTGGTCTCGGGCGGGCGGTTTTTTATCCATGCCGGTGGACCCGCGCTGCCTGTCACCACGCTCAATGCCAATGCTCTGCGCGGTGATGTTACCATCCAGGGCAGTCGGCCCCGACGAGACCTCTTTAACGGCGTGCGCGCGGTCTATGTTGACCCAGCAAAAAACTGGCAGCCGACCGATGCGCCGCCCTTGCTTGCCGCGAATTACGTGGCCGAGGATGGGGGTGAGGCGATTTATCGCAGCATGGAATTTCCGCTGACGACTTCGGTTGCGACCGTGCAGCGCATCATGAAGGCCGAACTGGAACGTAATCGCCGCCAGCGTGAGGTGGCCTTTCCGGCCAATCTCTCCGCGCTGCGGCTGCGGCCCTGGGATAGCGTGACGCTGGCGCTTGACCGGCTGGGGCCATTTCCCGCGCGGGTGACGGGCTGGCGGCTGGCGCCTGATGGTGGCGTGGATCTGACCTTGGCCGAGGAGGATCCCGCGATTTGGAATTGGGACCCTGCCGTGGATGAACGCGCGACGGGTGATAGCCCATCGGTGGTGTTGCCCAATCCGGGCGTAATTGCTGCGCCCGCGACGATCAATGTCGAGACACCGGCGGGAATTGCGTTCAGCGCGCTCAGCCTTTCCTGGGCAGCAGTCGGTAGTGCGTATTTGTCGGGCTATGAATTGGAATTCCGCCCGGCCTCTGTGGCGGCCTGGCAGGGCTATGGTGGGGCGCTGAGCGCTACCGCGGCCTCCATCGCCACGAGTGAGCCTACGGCGTTCAGGCTCCGCGCCGTGGCCCGCAGTGGCGCGGTATCTGGCTGGCAGGAAGCCGCGATCCCCGGCGGCGTCACCGCACTTGCGGCACTTGGCATCGCGGGCGGTATCCGGCTTTCGGGGATCCTGCCGCCCGAGGTGGTGCGGTTGCAGGTGTTTGAGGCGAGCAGCGCCAATCTTGCCCAGGCCGTGAAGCTTGCCGCCGAACCCACCGCGCTGCCTTGGGATCGTACCGGGCTTAGTGTTGGGGATGCCCGCTGGTACTGGCTGCGCTCTGTCTCGGCCGAGGGCAATGTCTCTGCGCTGATCGGGCCGGTCACCGCTACCGCAATCTAGGGTCGCTGCCATGGCCGCACGCATCGATGATCTGCTGGTGCTGGGGCAGAATATCTCGAAGACCGATCTGGCGAAATATCTGCGTGACCGTGAGGCGGTGCTGCCCTTTGATTTTGGCGGGCTTGGCGATGGCGCGGCGAATGATCGCGCGGCCATCCAGGCTTGTTTTGATCGCGCGGCGGCAGACAGGAAATTCGCCATCATCCCGCCCGGTACCTGGCGCGTGGATGCTGGCGTTGTGCTTGGCGGCGGCGCACGCGGGCTGATCATGCAGGGCATAATTCAATATACTGGCGCCACCAATGCGCCGGCCACCGTGCTGACACTGGGCGATGGCGGCACAACGCGCAATGGCGAAAAGCTATACCTCGG
>JADCFP010000153.1 GCA_020249465.1 Roseomonas sp.
CGCAGCACGGTTTCATGCACCAGGCGTTCTTCCGGCTTTTCCTTCACCTGCGCGAGCAAGGCGGCGAAGTCGCGCGGATGCAGCCGATCACCGGGCGGCAGTGACAATTCCAGGCTTCGCAGGAATTGCCTGAGCCCTTCCAGCTTCAAATCCGAAGGCCGGTCATGCACCCGGTACATGCAAGGCTGGATCAGGCGTTCCAATTCCTCCGCCGCGCAGACATTGGCGGCGACCATGAATTCCTCAATCAGCCGATGGGAATCGAGTCTTGCGCGCGGCACGACTGCCGTCACACGTCCCTTGTCATCCAGCAGCACGCGGCGTTCCGGCAAATCCAAATCCAGCGTTCCGCGTGCTTCACGCGCCGCAAGCAAGGCACGGAAGGCGCCGTAAAGGCTGGCCATATGGCCAGGGGCCAAGCCTTCCGGTTCGCTGCCGGCCTCAAAATTCGCCTGCGCCTGTTCGTAAGTGAGCCGCGCGGCAGAGCGCATGATGCCGCGCCCGAAGCGATGCCCAACCTTCCGCCCCGCGCCATCAAAACGCATTTCAACGAAAAGGCAGCCGCGATCTTCGCGCGGGCGCAGGCTGCACCAGTCATTGGAAAGCGCCTCGGGCAACATGGGCACGACGCGATCGGGGAAATAAACCGAATTGCCCCGCGCCCAGGCTTCGCGGTCCAAATGGCTGTCAGGCCCGACATAATGCGCCACATCGGCAATGGCGACAGTCACTTTCCAGCCAGCGCCATCGGGTTCCGCATGCACGGCATCGTCAAAATCGCGCGCATCATCGCCATCAATCGTCACCAGCGGCAGGTCGCGCAAATCAACCCGCCCGCGTGCGGTGACACCCTTTGCCGCTTCGGCTTCGCGCAAGGCTTCGGCGGGGAAAACATCGGGAATGCCATGGGCATGGATGCAGATGAGTGAGACCGAACGCGGTTCGCCCATCACACCCAGGCTTTCCACAATCCGCGCCGGCTTGGGGCCGAAATGCCGCGTGGCGGGCAAGGGCTCGGCGAGGACGATATCGCCCGGCTTGGCGCTGCCCGCTTCACCAGGGGGCACGATCCATTCGCCCTTCTGGCGCCGATCGGTCGGGATGATGCGCCCTTCCTCATAAACACCCAGGATGCGCGCCGGTGCGCCGCCCGCGATGCGCTTAAAAGTGCGGCCTTCATATTTGCCGGCACCGATGGGCTTGAGGCGCGCCAGCACACGTTCCCCAACCGCCAATGCCGGGCGGCCTTTGCCTTCCGGGCGCATATAGATGATCGGTGGGCGGCCTTCGCCTTCCCATTGCAGCGGGCGCGCGATGGGATCACCATCCGGGTCCGTGCCGGTGATCTCCACCGGCGCCATATCCGGCAGGCGGCCAGGCGCGATGATGGCGCGCTTGCCGGCGGGGCTGGAGCCACCTTCTGCGGCCAATTCACGCATCATTTGGCGCAAGGCCGGGCGCTGATCCGTGGTTAATCCAAAAGCGCGGGCGATTTCGGATTTCGTGACTCGGCCCTTGGCATCCGCGATGAAGCCGCGCAGCGCTGCCTTTGATGGAAGCTGCCCGGAGGCCTCAGTGGCCTGGCGCGCGGCACCGCGACGCTTGGCGCTGGCCGCCGGGCCTGAAGCGGCGCGGGATCGGGCCTTATGGCCTTTCACCGGCGGGCCGCGACGCGGCATCTCAGCGGCTGCTCTTGCGGGTGGCGGGCTTCGCTTTGGCAGCAGGCTTGGCCTTGCTGGTCGCGGCTTTGGGCTTGGCGGCGGGCTTGGCTTTGGCGGGCGCGGCTTTCGCTTTGGCAGCAGGCTTCGCCTTGGCCGCCGGTTTGGCTTTGGCGGCAGGCTTCGCGGGCGCAGCGGGTGCGGCGGCCTTGCGCGCGCCACCTTTGGCGCCCTTGCGGGCGGCCGCGCCGCGCGCCTTCATTTCCTTGCCCTTTTCCGCCAGCAGCGTGACCATATCATCCAGCTTGGCATCTTCCATCGCCAGATCACGCGGCAGATTGGCAACGGTCCGCCCATGCTGCGCATAAGGCCCAAAACGCCCTTTGCGCACCACGACCATTTCCCCATCCTTCGGATGCGGTCCCAATTCGCGAATGCGCGACCGTGCATCGGCCAGCAGCACAATGGCGCGGTTGAGCCCGATGGTCAGGACATCATCATCCTTGTCCAAGGATTTGAAGATACTGCCACAGCGCACATAAGCGCCGAAGCGCCCAAGCCCGGCGGTGATTTCCTCCTGGCTTTCCGGATCAATGCCAATCACACGCGGCAGGGACAGCAAGCCAAGCGCCGCTTCCAGCGTCATGCCATCAGGGTTCTGCCCGGCAGCCAGGCTCGCGCGGCGCGGCTTGGTGGGTTTGCCCTTGGCATCCGTGCCGGGCTCCCCAAGCTGCACATAAACCCCGTAGGGGCCGCGCCGCATCGTCACCGCCTGACCCGTTGCGGGGTCCTTGCCCAATTCGCGATCCGCGCCCGCGCCTTCGCCATCGGCTGAGCCCACGCCGAAGGGGCGCGTGTAGCGACATTCCGGATAATTCGAACACCCGATGAAGGCGCCGCCGCGCCCAAGCCGCAGACCAAGCCGCCCCGCAGAACAGCTTGGGCAAACGCGCGGATCCGTGCCATCGCCGCGCGCGGGGAAGATATGCGGCCCCAAATCCTCATCCAGCGCGTCAATCACATCGCGCACTTTCAGATCCTTGGTCGCTTCCACCGCGCGGGAGAATTCATCCCAGAAGGCATGCATCACCGCGCGCCATTCCGCCCGTCCGCCGGAGATTTCATCAAGCTTTTCCTCCATGGCGGAGGTGAAGCCGGTATCCACGTATTTTTCGAAAAACCGCACCAGGAAGGTGGTGACCATCCGGCCCAAATCCTGCGCGATAAAGCGCCGCTTTTCGAGCGATACATATTTCAGATCCTGCAAGCGCTGCAGGATGGAGGCATAGGTGGAAGGCCGCCCAATGCCCAATTCCTCAAGCTTTTTGACAAGCGAGGCTTCGGAATAGCGCGGCGGCGGTTGGGTGAAATGCTGGCTCGCGGCAATGTCGCCGCGCTTCAGCGCTTCCTTTTCCCGCATCGGGGGCAGGATGCGGCTTTCCTCATCTTCCGCTGCCGCCGCACCTGGCAGGATGCCGGCGCGGGCATCGGCAGCGCGATCATCCTCATCTTCGCGGTAGAGCTTCAGGAAACCATCAAAGGCAATGACAGAACCGGTGGCGCGGAAATTGGCGCGGCCATCCTTGGCGGCGATATCCACCGTGGTCTGGTCCATCTCGGCCGAAGCCATTTGGGACGCCACCGCGCGCTTCCAGATCAGATCGTAAAGCCTGGCCTGCGCGCCTTCCAATTCGCCGCCCATGGTATCGGGGCTGCGCGTGACATCGGTCGGGCGGATCGCCTCATGCGCTTCCTGCGCATTCTTGGCCTTGGAGGCATATTCGCGTGGCGCGGCGGGCATGTAATTCGGCCCGAATTCGCTTTTGACGTGATCACGAATGGCGGCAATGGCTTCGCGCGCCATCGTCACGCCATCCGTCCGCATATAAGTGATGTGCCCGGCCTCATACAAAGCCTGCGCGGTGCGCATGGTTTGCTGCGCGCCCATGCCAAGCTTGCGCGATGCTTCCATCTGCAGCGTGGAGGTCATGAAGGGCGGCGGCGGGTTACGCCGCACGCGGCGCTTTTCCACCGAAGCGACACTATAGCTGCCGCCTTCCGCGAGCTTCTTCGCGCGCATCGCCGCCGCTTCATCCGGCAGGTCGAATTGCTCCAGCTTGCGGCCTTCAAGATGCGTGAGCCGCGCGGTGAAAGGCGCGCCGGCCGCCGTGGTGAAGCGGCCTTCAATGGTCCAGTATTCGCGCGCGCGAAACGCCTCGATCTCCGCTTCGCGTTCACAAATCAGGCGGAGTGCCACGGATTGCACACGGCCAGCGGAACGTGACCCAGGTAGCTTCCGCCACAGCACCGGCGAAAGCGTATAGCCCACCAGGTAATCCAGCGCGCGGCGCGCCAGATAGGCTTCGATCAGCGGCTGATCCAAATCGCGCGGATGCGCCACCGCATGCTGCACGGCGCGCTTGGTAATTTCATTGAAAGTGATGCGCTGAACATGCTTGCCCTTCAGCGCCCCGCGCTCGGCCAGCATATCCTTCACATGCCAGGAAATCGCTTCCCCTTCGCGGTCCGGGTCGGTGGCCAGAAACAGCCGCTTCGCACCTTTAAGGGCGGAGGCAATCTTGCCCACCTGTTGTTCGCCGCGCGGGTCCTTGCCCCAGAGCATGGCGAAATCCTGATCGGGCAGGACGGCGCCATCCTTTTCTTCCAAATCGCGGACATGGCCATAGGAGGCCAAAACCGTGAAATCGCGGCCGAGATATTTTTCGATTGTCTTCGCCTTGGCCGGCGATTCCACCACGACTACGTCGCTCATGCCTTCCCGATTCACCCTCGCCCGGATAGCGCTACCCGATGGCCGGGCAACATATCCACCCGGCCTTCCAGTTCCAGATCGGCAAGCGCCGCCTGGAGCGCGGGGGGGGAGAGGTGACAGCGCCGGAGAAGATCGTCAACAGATATTGGTGACATTCCAATCAAATCAATAAGTTGACCATATTCGCCGGGGGTGGCCTCGGGCGGGATATCCTCCGCGATTGGGATTTCCGGGGTCATCGGCAGCGCAAAAAGCGGGGCATCACGCGGCGCTTCGGGCAGATGGGTCAGCACATCGGCGGCTGATTCCACCAGATGCGCGCCCTGGCGGATCAGGTCATTGGCGCCGCGGCTGCGCGGATCAAGCGGGCTGCCGGGGATGGCAAAGACCTCTCGCCCCGCTTCCAAAGCCAGGCGTGCGGTGATCAGCGTGCCGGAGCGCTCAGCCGCTTCCACCACCAGGACACCCAGCGAAAGCCCGGCCACGATGCGGTTGCGCTTCGGGAAATGCCGCGCCAAGGGCGCAGTGCCCAAGGCATGTTCCGCCACCAGCGCGCCTTCGCGGCCAATGCGGCTTTGCAAAGCAGCGTTTTCCGGCGGATAGGCGACATCCAAGCCCCCCGGCAGCACGGCAAGCGTTGACCCCACCCGCAAAGCGCCCTGATGCGCTGCCGCATCCACGCCGCGCGCCAAGCCCGAGATCACCAGCACACCGGCCTTGGTTAGCGCCTCCGCAATGTCTTCCGCGATGCGCCGCCCGGCAGCGGAGGCATTGCGCGCGCCGACAATGGCAAAGCTCGGTACCTGGGAAAGAAGCGCGGCATCGCCCTGCACGGCGAGCATGGCCGGCGCATCAGGCAACAAGGCGAGCAAGGGCGGGTAGTCAGCGCTGCCCCAAAAAATAAAGCGCGCGCCGAGCCTGGCCATGGCATCGGCTTCCCGCCGCGCCTCATCCAGGCTTGGAATGCGCGCTGGGGTTTCGCGCTTGGCAAGCAGGCGGGGCAAAGCTTCCAAAGCTGAGCGGCCACTGCCATGGCGGGTGAGCAGGCGGCGAAAACCCATGGGGCCGATCCCCTCGGTTTCGGCAAGGCGCCAGAGGGCTTGGCTTTCGGCGGGGCTGGGGGCGGCGGCAGGCATAGGCGAAATGCTATGCCATAATTCAACCTATGCGGGAAATACAAAAAATAGGATAATATCCTGGGTCGTTTTTTGGCTATCCGGAGAAGTTTAGGCGCAGTGTTTCGGACTATGATCCAGCCTTTGCCGATATCCCCGCCAGTTGCGCGACACAGCGGGTAAAGCCGGTCAGGTCGCGCCAGCGCGCGGCTTCTGCAACCGGGTTCACCACCAAGACACCCCCTGCCGCGGCAATGCCGCCATCAAGCATGAGGTTATCGGTCAGGCCGAAATCCTCCACCTCCATGCCATCGGCATCTTCCCAGGCGCCTGATGCGCGCCGATGCACCGCCCCATGCAGATGCGAAAGGCTGCGCGTGGTGAAATTCCCCGCCGCATTGCTATAGCCCAGCACCGGCCGGCCAAGCGCGCGCATGAAGCCAAGCTCATAAGCCGTGCCGGGATCGGCCGAGGCGCCGCGAAAGGGCGTGAGATTGGCAATCAGCGCATCGCAGCCATGGATATGCGCCTCATTACCCAGGTAAATCCGCATCCAATCGGTAGCGGCAGGCAGCGCGCCTAGCGCCGGGTCGGTCGGGAAAACGCCAATCATCCCGTATTCCGCGCAAATGGCCTTCTTGGCCGCGGCGATGTCGTCACGATCCGCCAGAAACACCTCCGGCCCCGCCAGATATACCCGCATCGCCCCGCCTTGCCTGTCATGGCTTTCCCATGCGCAGATAGGGCCATGGACGCCGAACGGGAATACAATAATCGGGCCCGCGTGCCCGAAAGCGCCGAAATCATCGCTGACTGGGCGCGCGATGCCGCTGCCTTCCGCGTGAGCGGCGTCAGGGCAGAACTCAACCTTGCCTATGGCGCGGGGGAGCGGGAGAAGCTCGATCTGTTTCTGCCCCCGGATGACAGGACCGCGCCGACGGCGGTCTTCATACATGGCGGCTATTGGCAGGCGCTGGACCGGAGTTTTGTCAGCCATTGCGCGCGGGGCTTGGTTGGCCAAGGTGTCGCGGTGGCGGTGCCTTCCTATGACCTTTGCCCCAAGGTGACTTTGGGCGACATCGCCACGCAAATGCGCCGCGCCGCGGCCTTTTTGCACCGGCGCCGGGGTGGGCGGCTGCTGGCGGCAGGGCATTCTGCCGGCGGGCAGCTCGCCGCCTTGCTGCTCGCGACCGATTGGCCCGCTTGGGAACCTGGCCTGCCTGCCGGGATGGTCAGGGCCGCGCTGCCCGTCTCGGGAGTCTTCGAGCTGGGCCCGCTGCGCGGCACCAGCATCGCCAAGGCCCTGAACCTGACGAGGCAGGATATCGCAACCCTATCACCCCGCCTGCTGCTGCCGCCAACTTTTGAGGCGTTGCATGTCGTGGTGGGTGGGGCGGAAAGTGATGAATTCATCCGCCAAAGCCGCGACTTCGCCACCCATTGGGGCGGCAGTTTTGAAGCCCTGCCCGGCGCCAACCACTTCACCGTGCTGGACCCCTTCACGGACCCAGCCCATCCCTTGATGATTCATGCGGGCAAAATGGCGCAGCGCCTTGCCTTGCGCCCAGGCTTCGCGCAGTAAGACAGATGAGGCATTTCAACCGGGGAGGCTTAACAATGAGCTCTTTTTCACGTCGTACCGCCATGGGCGGCGCCTTGGGGCTGCTGGCAGCGCCCGCCATTCTACACGCCCAGCCTGCCGGCGGGGTGAAGATCGGCCTGGTTGCCGTGCAAACCGGCCCGCAAGCAGCACTCGGCAGCCAATTGCGCGATGGCTTCCTGATGGGGCTGCGCCATCTGAATGGCCGGCTGGGTGGCCTGACCGCCGAGACCGTGATGATTGATGATGAATTGAAGCCGGATGTGGCGGTGGCCAAGGTGCGTACCGCGCTTGAACGCGACCGCTGCGATTTCATCGTCGGCGTTATTTTCTCCAATATCCTGCAAGCCATCATTCGCCCGGTGACGGAAGCCAATACCTTCCTGATCAGCACCAATGCCGGGCCTTCCACCTTTGCCGGGCGCGGCTGCAATCCCTTCTTCTTCACCACGTCCTACAATAATGATCAGGTGCATTCCGTGATCGGCCAGGTCTGCGAAGACCAGGGCTATAAGCGCGTTTTCGTCATGGTACCGAATTACCAGGCCGGGCGCGATGCGGTGGCCGGCTTCAAATCCCGCTTCAAGGGCGAAGTGGTGGATGAGGTTTATGTGCCGCTCACGCAGCTTGATTTCGCGGCTGAGCTTGCGAAGATCGCGGCGGCGCGGCCGGATGCGATCTTCACCTTTATGCCGGGCGGGCTTGGTGTGAATTTGGTGCGGCAATATCGTCAGGCGGGGCTCGCGCATATCCCCTTCCTGTCCACCTTCACGGTGGATGAGGCAACGCTACCGGCGCAGCAGGATGCGGCGGTTGGTTTCTTCTCAGCCGCGACCTGGGCGCCAAATATGGACAATGCGGCCAATCGCCGTTTCGTCACGGATTTCGAAGCCGCCTTCAATTACGTCCCGGCGAGCTATGCGGCGCAGGCCTATGATGGCGCCATGCTGCTTGACTCCGCCATTCGGCGTGCGGGTGGCCGCTTGGCCGATAAGGATGCGCTCCGCGCCGGTTTGCGCGCGGCGGATTTCGCTTCCGTTCGCGGCAATTTCAAGTTCGGCGTGAACCATTACCCGGTGCAGGATTTCTGGCTGCTGCGCGTGGCCAAGCGCGCCGATGGCAAGTTCCAGACCGAAACCGTGCGTAAGGTGCTTGAGAATAACTTGGACCCCTGGGCGGCCGAATGCCGCATGCGCTAAATCTCTAGTGAGTACTGGTCTTTTCCTGGTGCAGGCCTTGAATGGCCTGCAACTTGGCATTCTGCTTTTTCTGGTGGCGGCGGGCCTCACGCTGGTGTTCGGCGTGATGGATTTCATCAATCTGGCGCATGGGGTGCAGTATATGCTGGGGGCTTACCTTGGTGCTGCCTTGGCGGCGGCGACCGGGTCCTTCTGGCTTGGGCTTTTGCTGGCGCTGCCGGCGGCGCTGATTTTCGGGCTGCTGTTGGAAGTGTTGGTGTTTCGACACCTTTATGATCGCGACCATTTGTCGCAAGTGCTGGCGACGTTTGGCGTGATCCTGTTTCTCAATCAGGCGGTGAAGGCCATTTGGGGTGCCGCGCCACTGCAAGTGCCCGTGCCCGCGCTGCTGGAAGGTGGCGTGGTGTTGATGCCAGGGCTGCAATATCCGCTGTATCGCATCGCCGTATTATGCGCCGGCATCGGCATCGCGCTTGGCCTGTGGTTTTTGGTGGAGCGCACGCGCCTTGGCATGCTGGTGCGTGCGGGTGCCACGAATGCGCCCATGGTCTCCGCACTTGGGGTGGATATTCGCCGGCTATTCATGCTGGTCTTTGCCTTTGGCGCCATGCTCGCGGGATTTGCTGGCGTGCTGGCCGGGCCGATATTCTCGGTTGAACCCGGCATGGGTGATCATGTGTTGATCCTGGCCTTTGTGGTGATTGTGATTGGCGGCATCGGGTCCATTCGCGGCGCCTTTATTGCTGCCCTGATCGTGGGGCTGACGGATACGCTCGGCAAATCGCTGATGCCTGATTTGATTCGGCTGTTTCTGGACCCATCTGCCGCGCGGCAAACCGGCGCGGCGCTGGCTTCCATGCTGGTCTATATCGCCATGGCAGCGATTCTGGCCTTCCGCCCGCGCGGGCTTTTCCCGGCCAGGAGTGTTTAGCATGCCGCGCTTGCGGCTTGATGTGGCACTCACGCTGCTGGTGCTGGCCGTACTTGCGCTGGCGCCGTTACTGGGCTTCGGCGCCAATCATTACCTGACGCTATTTGCGCGCATCATGATCCTGGCCGCCGCTGCGGTTTCGCTTTCCTTCCTGGTGGGCGGCGCTGGGCTTGCCAGCCTTGGCCATGCGGCGGCGATGGGGGTTGGCGCCTATGCCGTTGCCATTCTGGATGCGCATCGGCTGACCGATATCACCATCGTGCTGCCCGTGGCGATTGCTGCCGCCGCGCTATTTTCCCTGCTGACAGGCGCGATTGCGATCCGGACCGAGGGCGTGAATTTCATCATGATCACGCTGGCCTTCGGGCAGATGACCTTCTTCACCGCGTCATCGCTTGCCGCTTATGGCGGGGATGATGGCTATACGATGTATGACCGCACCGAGATTTTCGGCACGCGGCTGATGGAGAACCGGCTTTTCTTTCATTACCTCTGCCTTGGATTTTTGGTGTTGTGCTGGGGGCTTTGCGCCATGCTGCTGGCGTCCCGCTTTGGGCGCGTGCTGCGTGCGGCGCGGGAAAATCCGCTGCGCGCGCAGGCGGTCGGCTTTTCGCCCTATCCGTTTCGGCTTTTGGCCTATGTCATTGCGGGCACGCTGGCGGGGCTTGCGGGCGTTTTGTTTGCGAATGCCACCGAATTTGTCGCACCTGCTTACATGAGCTGGCAGCGTTCCGGTGAGTTGATTTTCATGGTGATCCTGGGCGGGCTTGGTCGGCTTTCTGGCGCCATCCTTGGCGCTGTCTTGTTCGTGCTGCTGGAAACCTGGCTGCCCAGCCTGACGACGCATTGGAAAATGATTTTTGGTCCGCTACTAATTTTGGCGGTGCTGTTCATGCGCGGCGGGTTGATCGGCTTTTTGGGGACACGCCGTGGCTGAGGCGCTGCTCAGCATCCAGGGCTTGCGCAAGCATTATGGCGGGCTTGCCGTCACCAATGATGTCAGCCTGGACGTACTCCCTGGTGAAATTCACGCACTGATCGGCCCGAATGGTGCGGGCAAGACCACGCTGATCCATCAGGTCACCGGCACGGTCGCGCCGGATGCGGGGCGGGTTGTGTTTGCGGGCGTGGACATCACGCGCTTTTCCTTTCCGCGCCGCGTGCATGCGGGCCTGGCGCGCAGTTTTCAAATCACCAGCATCATCGCGGGATTTTCGGTGTTGGAGAATGTTGCCTTGGCGGCGCAGGCGAAAAGTGGTTCTTCCTTCCGCTTCTTTCGTGCTGCCGCACCGGAAGAAGCCCTGAATGAAGCCGCGCGCCATGCCTTGCATGAGGTCGGCTTGGCGGATCGCGCGGCGATCATGGCGGGCGCACTCAGCCATGGCGAAAAGCGTGCCTTGGAAATCGCTATTGCACTCGCTACCCAACCGCGGTTGCTATTGCTGGATGAACCGCTTGCTGGTGCGGGGCCAGAGGAAACCGAACGCCTGATCACGCTACTGCGGCGGCTGAAATCGCGCTATGCTATCCTGCTCGTGGAACATGACATGCAGGCGGTATTTGCGCTGGCGGATCGGATTTCGGTACTCGCCGAAGGACGTATCATCGCGAGTGGCAGCACCACCGAAATCCGCGCGAGTGACGAAGTGCGGGCGGCCTATCTTGGCGAAGAAGAAATCCCATGCTGACGCTGGAAGGCGTGGTCGCCGGCTATGGCGAAAGCCAAGTGCTGAATGGCATCGGCTTCGGCGTGGGCGCGGCGCAGGTGGTAACACTGCTTGGTCGCAACGGTATGGGCAAGACCACCACGGTGCGCGCCATCATGGGGCTGATCCGCCCAAGCGCTGGACATATTCGTCTTGATGGGCAGGAGATTACGGGGGCCGCCCCCTATCGCATCGCGCAGCGCGGCATTGGCTTGGTGCCGGAAGGGCGACAGATATTCCCGACCCTTAGCGTTGAGGAAAACCTTGTCGCCACCGCTGCCAATCGCGCGGGCGGTGTGCCGCGCTGGGATTTGCCGGCGATCTATGCGCTGTTCCCGCGCCTGGCCGAACGGCGCCGCCAATCCGGCGCCAAGCTTTCAGGGGGCGAGCAGCAAATGCTCGCAATCGGGCGCGCCTTGATGACCAATCCGCGCCTGCTGGTACTGGATGAAGCAACCGAGGGTCTGGCGCCCCTGATCCGTGCCGAGATCTGGCAGGTTCTGGCGAAGCTGCGCGCCGAAGGCCAGGCGATTCTATTGATTGATAAGAACCTAGCCGCGGTGATGCGCCTTGCCGATTGGCACGTGGTGATCGAAAAGGGCCGCGTGGTTTGGCAGGGCGATAGCGCGGCACTCGCCGCCGCGCCCGAAATCCGCGATACCTATTTGCATGTCTGAAACAGGGAGCCTCAACAAATGAGCATGACAGCAGGTGTGACCCCAGCCAGCACCGGTGAGGGTGGGATTGTATGGTCCATCCTGGGCCAGACCTATAAGCCCGTGGCGCATAGCGAAAGCTGTTTCGCTTTCGACACGCTTTTCCCGCCCGGAACCTTCGTACCGCCGCATATCCATACGACGCAGGATGAATTCATCCGCGTGCTGGAAGGGCAGTTTGATTTGTTTCTGGATGGTCAGGCCGCCACCGCCAAGGCAGGCGATCTGATTCGCCTGCCGATGGGTATCGCGCATGGCATCTTCAATAAGACCGAAGCGCCCGTGCGCGCTCTGTTTTGGGTGAGCCCCGCGCGCGGGCTTTATACGCTGTTCACGCGCATCCATAACGTGCCGGATCCGGGCGAGGTTGTGCGTATTGCGGCGGAGCACGAGGTGAATTTCCTCCCCCCGCCGGGCTGAATTCAGCGCTTCTTCTTGCGCGCCTTCTGTTCTTCCAGGAAGGCGCGCATCATGCGCTTTGGTTCATCGGTTTTCCAGGACGCCGCGAAAGCCGTGATGCCCGCGGCAATCGCCTCCGTGATCGGGCGATCTTCCCATTGCCGGATCAGTGCCTTTTGCGCGCGAATGGCCTCAGGGCCCGCCGCCAATAGATTGGCGATCCAGGCTTCAATACGCGCATCAATGCGTTCGCGATGCGCCACTTCTTCCAATAGCCCCCAGGAAAGTGCATCAGCGGCCGAGATCGTTTCAGCCAGCAATAGCAGGCGCCTGGTGCGGCCCCAGCCGATCAGGCCAGGCAGTAATGCGGCTTCCACCACAGAAGGAATGCCAACGCGCACTTCCGGCATGCCGAATTTTGCATCCCGCACAGCGATGCGCATATCGCAAGCGGCGGCCACTTCCAGCCCAGCGCCAAGGCACCAGCCATTGATGCGCGCAATCACCGGCACAGGTAAATCGCGAATGGCCGCGCAAATGCCATGCACACGGCAAATGAAGGCTTCCGCTTCTGCCGGTGTTTCAAGCGCTGCCATGGCGCCGATATCAGCCCCGCCGATGAAGGCGCGCTCGCCCTCACCAGTCAGCACCGCCGCGCGCAGGTCAGGCTTCTTCGCAAGATCGCGCAGCGTCACAATGGCGGCATCCAATAGTGCCGGGTTCAGCGTATTCAGCTTGGCATCATGCGCGACCGTCAGCCGCGCCACACCGCGCGCATCTATGTTGATATCAAAGCGCCCGCTCATACCCGTTTCCCCGCCGCAAACCCGGCCATTTGCGCATAGCCGCCGGCAATGGCAGCAAGTTCTTCCCGTGAGATCACATCTTCCAACCGCGCAAAACCATCCGGCGCGCGCGCGCTGACTTCATCCACCACACGCTCCGGCCCGCCCTTGCGATTGGCGCGCACAATCTCGGCCGTTTTCGGCAAGCGTTCCGCGGCATAGGCCGCAAGCGCTGCTTCCGGTGCCTGGGATGCCAGCAAATCGGCCAAGCATCGCGCATCCAAAACGGCTTGCGATGCGCCATTTGAACCGACCGGATACATGGGATGCGCGGCATCACCCAAAAGCGTCACGCGGCCTTCTGTCCAGAAGGGCAAGGGGTCGCGGTCACACATCGGGTATTCCCAGAATTCAGGCGTGGCGCGCACCAGCGCGGCGACATCTAGGAAGGGAATGCGAAACCTGGCGACATGTGCCAGCACTTCATCAAGCTGGCCGGGGCGCGACCAATCCTCACGTCGAGGCGGCGGTTTGCTGGCGTCACCAATCTGCGCGCAAACAACCCAATTGGTCAGCCGTGTCTCAGCCGAACCGCCAGCGCCGATCGGGTAGAGCACCAGCTTTTCCTTCATATCGCCGGCGACGATCATGGTGTCGCCACCTTCAAAGGCCGGCCATTCCACCGCGCCGCGCCACATCTGAATACCATTCCAGCGAATGCCGCCATCATCCGGATGCAACGTCGCGCGAATGGTCGAATGAATGCCATCAGCACCAATCAGCACATCACCGGACAGGCTGCGCCCATCTGCCAAATGCGCGGTGATGCCGGTGGCACTTTGCGTGAAGCTTTGCAGCCGTGCATTGCGAAGCAGAGCAGCTTTTGGCAGGCGCGTCTCTGCCGCCCACCACAATACCTGATGCAAATGGCCGCGATGGATGGAAAATTGCGGTACCTCATGGCCCGCCCAAATGCCGCGCGGTTCCTTCCAAATCTCCTGACCGAAGCGATTCAAATAACGCAATTCACGCGTGCGAATGCCAACCGCGTCCAGCGCCGGCAGCAGATCAAGCGCGGCCAATTCGCGAATGGCATGTGGCAGGGTATTGATGCCAACCCCAAGCGGCTTCAGCTTTGGCGCGGCTTCCAGCACCGTGCAGCCAATGCCGCGCTGATGCAGCATCAGCGCCAGCGCCAAGCCACCCACACCACCACCCGCAATCAGCACATGCATCGGTGCCACCTTTACGCCGGCAACGTCACGGCAATGCGGCCAACAGGCTTGCCATTGCTGTCTGCGATATCGCCTTCCACCGCCTGCACCAATGCGTCCGTCGCGGCAGCATCCAGCAAGCCAAGCCGACCAAGCAGCGCGGCAAAGACACCCATCTTGGCGCGTGATGCGCCATCGGCGAGCTTCACCGCAATCCCCAAACCCTGATCCGGCACAAAGCCCACTACGAAACCCTCGGCACCGCCTTTCAGCAGCACACGACCATTGGTGGCGCGCACAATGCGGCTGGTCGCCTGATCCCGTCCAGAGAGATGATCCGGATACTTCGCAATGGCGGCCTGCAATCTTTCAATTGCGCTGCGCCGCGCTGGGCTTGCCACCTTACGCGCCGCCCAACGCGCTGCCGCCTGCGCCATGGCCTCCATGGAAAGCGCCAAAGCCGGCAAGCCACAGCCATCCACACCGGCCTGTAAACGCCCTGCGTCACTGCCAAGCAATTCCGAGAGGATTTCCAGATAGAGCCTTTGCGTCGGATGCGCGGGATCATCATAACCCGCGACCGGCGCGCCAAGCTTCTGCGACACACTTAGAAAACCGCAATGCTTGCCGGAGCAATTATGGTAGATGCGGGACCGATCACCGCCCGCGCGATAAATCTTCGCCTGATCCGATGCAGCGCGCGGCATATCCGGCCCGCAAACCAAGGCGGATTCAGAAAGGCCCATGCGCGCCAGCCAATCACGCACCAAGGCCACTTGAAATTCCTCGGCGCTATGGGATGCGCAGGAAAGGGCGAGGTGTTCTTCGCTCAACCCCAGCGCATCTGCGGCACCGGTTTCCACCAGCGCCACCGCCTGATAGGGCTTCAGTGAGGATCGCGGGAAGGTCACGAAGGCAGGATTACCCATTGCCAGCACCTGGCGCCCGTTGCTGTCCATCACCACGGCAACGCCGTGATGAATGCTCTCCACCGCTGGGCCGCGATGGATTTCCGCGACTTGCACAAAGGGGTTTTGCATCGTCACTACCCTAACACGACCCTGCGGGCATCAAAAATCTTCCAGCACAACCTTACCTATCATGCCGCCGCTTTCCACCAGCGCATGCGCTTGCGTCAGATTTGCTGCAGTTATTTTGCCCAGGTTCCGCGTCATCGTACCACGCATGCGACCGGCTTCGATCAGCCCGGCCACTTCATTCAACAGCCGATGCTGTTCGATCATGTCGGGCGTATTGAACAGAGGGCGCGTGAACATCAGTTCCCAATGGATGGAGACCGATTTCCGCATCACATCGCGCGCATCCACCGGCGCCTGGCTTTCAATCAACACAATGCGGCCCTGCGGTGCTACGGCTTCCACCATCGCGGCCCAGTTCTTCGCCGTGGTATTAGCGGAATAGATGTAATTGGCGCCGCGCAAGCCAAGCGCCTTCATTTGCGCCGCGATATCGCCATGATGATCCACCACATGATGCGCGCCCAAATCGCGGCACCATTGCACGCTTTCTGCCCGAGATGCGGTCGCCACCACTATCAGCCCCGTCAGCGCGCGCGCCATCTGTATCACCATGGAACCCACGCCGCCGGCACCACCAATCACCAACAGCGTCTGCCCCTGCCCGCCGCCTTGAGGCACGCCAAGCCGATCAAACATGCCTTCCCAGGCGGTAATCGCCGTCAGCGGCACGGCAGCGGCTTCGGCAAAGGTCAGGTTGCGCGGTTTGCGTCCAACAATGCGTTCATCCACCAGATGCAATTCAGAATTGGTGCCGGGGCGATTGATCACGCCGGCGTAAAATACCTCATCACCTGGGCGAAACAGCGTGCAATCCGGCCCGACCGCGCGCACCACACCAGCGCCATCAAAGCCGAGGATGCGCGGCGCCTCACCAGGGTCATCGCGGCGGCGCACCTTGGTATCCACAGGGTTCACCGACACGGCGTGGATTTTCACCAGCATATCGCGCCCGGTCGGTGCGGCAGGGGCTGCGATATCCAGATCAATCAGCGCACCCGCCTGATCAATCGGCAGGCATTTCCTGTATCCAACAGCTTTCATCGCAATCCTCAATCCCTTTGTGTGTCAGCCAACGCGCAACAGCGCCGGCCCTTCTTCCCGCAGCCAAGTCTCGGCTTCCTCACGATGCGGGGCCAGCGCCGCGACATGCGTCCAGAAGCGCGGAGAATGGTTCAGCTCACGTAGATGCGCGACCTCATGCGCGACAACATAGTCCAGCACTGCATCCGGCGCCATCACCAGACGCCAGGAAAAGGCGAGTGTGCCATCCGGCGCGCAAGACCCCCAGCGGCTTTGCGTATCCTTCACGCGAATGGCCTTGATGGCGACGCCAAGCTTTTCAGCATGCGTTGCGGCCAAAGGCAGGATGCGCCGCTTTGCCTCGACACGCAGAAAATCGCGCAAACGTCGCGGCAGGAATTCCGCCGCACCAGTCACGATGATGGCACCATTTTCCAGGAATGCACCACCGCGTCTGTTGGGATCATGCAGCACGGGATGCGGCACGCCGCCCAAGGGCACCGCCGCCCCATCCGCCAGAGAAATGCTCGGCGCCAGGGCCTTGATGCGCTTCAGCACCCAAGCCGCATGGGCGGTGAGAAGCTCAAGCCCCGCACGGCGGCTGGCGCGCATCGGTAGCGTCACCACCACATCGCCGGCGCGCGGATCAATGCGCAAACTGACCGAACGGGCACGTTCAGAACGGCGCCAACGCACCGGGCAAAGCTCCGGCGGGCCGAGCAAGCCAGGGCGAAGTGGCACCATTTCCGAATCGGGCAAAGGCATCGCCGCACCATGCCGTCAAGCCGGTGCTTTTTTCAACCGCTTGACACTCGGGCGGTTTCACGCGCGAGTGTCGCCATGCGTTTCGCGCTCAACGCCATTCTGCCGCTCTTGTTGCTTGGTACCATCTGGGGCGCCACGCCGATATTCGTCAAAACCTTGGGCGGCATGGGTTGGCCGCCGCTGATGATCGCCTTGGGGGCTTCGGGTTTCAGTACCATTACCTTGCTCACGGTCTGTTTTGCGCGGCGCGAAATCCCTGCGCTCAGGCGACCCTATCTGGTCCATTACGGCGTTTCAGGGCTGACTGGGCTTGTGCTGTCCAATCTGTTTGGCTTCACGAGTTTGCAGCATATTCCAGCGGGTTTCTTTTCCCTGCTGATCCCGCTTTCGCCCATGCTGACGGTGCTTGGCGCCATGGCACTACGCATGGAAAAAGTGTCCTGGCGGCGCATCGCCGGCAGTATTCTGGGCCTGCTCGGCATTGGATTGGCCATGGCGCCGGGTGCCGCGCTACCAGACCCAGAGGCTCTACCTTGGGCCTTGCTCGCGGCCTGTACGCCGGTTTGGTATGCGGTGGCGAATATTGCTGGTGTGAAGCTTGCGCCACGTGGCGCGGCGCCTTTGGCGCTGGCAGCCGGCACCTGCGGCGCGGCGGCGCTGATCATGGCAGTGATTGCCTTTTCAACTGGGCAGATTCGCGCCGTGGATATTGCTGGGCTGCCCATCACCATGATCCAAGGCGTGCTGCTGGCTCTTGCTTACCTGATCTATTTCCGATCACTCGCAACCCAGGGCGGCGTGGTGACGTCGCAAGTCGGCTATATCGTCACCATCACGGGGCTGATCTGGGGTTTTGCGATATTTGGCGAGGTGCCGGGCTGGCTCACCATCCCGGCAGCGGCCTTGGTCTTTATCGGGCTTGCATTGGTGACATTACCCAGCAGGATAAGGGCACCCACGCAACCTTAGAGCGTGCTTCTTGTGTCCGGCGTCAGCGCCTATGGGACAAAATTGGCGATTTGAATAACGGAGGATTTCTGGCTCATCGTAACCCCAAGGAGAGTGAAGATGAGCCAGAAATCCTCCGCCCTACCGGCGCG
>JADCFP010000154.1 GCA_020249465.1 Roseomonas sp.
GTCAGCATTGATCTACTGAGTGGTACCGGGCGGGACGCCTTTGGCGGCATCGATAATCTCTCCAGTATCGAGATCATCAACGGTAGCAGCTTCGCCGATACCATTGCGGGTGGCACAGCGAATGAGACGCTGTATGGGGGTTCTGGCAATGATCTCTATTTTGTGAATGGTATTGCCGATCTGGTCATCGAACTCAGCGGCGGGGGCGCTGATACCGTCATCGCCTCAGCCAGTATGACCATCCCCAATCAGGTGGAAGTACTCCAGGTTGCGGCTGGCGTTGCGGGTATCAGCATTACGGGTAGTGCCGGGAATGACGTGCTGATCACCAATGGTCTCGCCAATAACGTCAATGGCGGTGGGGGTGATGATGTTATCCTAACCGGCACCACGACACTCGCGGATATTTACGCCTTGTTTGGGCCGTAGCGTGCCTGGGGGCAGAAGAAGGTGGCTTCTTCTGCCCGCCTCCGGGGAAGAGCGGGGGTGATTCGCGCCTTGCCGCCCATGCATTGGCCACTTGATCAAGCGCAAAAACCCGGCGCGCGACCCAGCGCATAAGGCTCTCAGGATTTTGAGGGAGCCTCGATCATGCCCAATACCCCAAGCAAAGCCGAACCTGGCAGCCAATGGTTCATTCTGGCCAATGGCAGCCGCGCCCAAGCCTATGCCAAGCGCAAGCAGGATTCAGGCTATGACCAACTCCGCATTTGGGACGCGCCCGAAGCACGCATGCGTGATGCCGAATTGGGCGAGGACAAGCCAGGCCGCGCCTTTGCCGGCGCCGGTGCGGCGCAGCGCAGCGCCATGGAACGTGACGGCAAGGATGACAGCCCGAAGGAACACGCCAAGCGCGATTTCCTGGAAGCGCTCGCCCATGATCTGGCCGCAGCACTCACGGCCAAGGAAATGGACAGCATCGCCATCATCGCCCCGGCGCCGGTAGCGCAGGCAATCATCGCGCACCTGCCCGGCCCCGCGCGTGAAGCCGTGTTGCGGGAAGACCATCACGACCTGACCAGCCTACCCCATGCCGATGTTTTCGCCCGGCTGGATGCCTTGCGACACCATCTGTAACAATTCCTGGCTTGACCCCAGGGCGGGCTGCACCCCATGACTTGGCGCATGAGCGACAAGCGCCCGCCCATCATCATTGACATGACGCCCGAGGGCGAATTCCGCGACCCGCCACCGCCCCCGGCGCCGCGCGGATTTGAAGGATTCGTCACGCGCCTTGGCGGTGTGGCCATGCTGGTGGCGCTTTCCGCTGGCGGGCTGTTGCTGGCGGCCGTGGCGCTACTCGCGATTGGGATATTGCTGCCCATCGTACTCGCGGCCGGCACGATTGGCGCTATCACGATCTGGTGGCGCATGCGCAAGGCCCGCGCACGCGGTGAAAGCACTATCATCATCACCCATATCGGTCGGCGTGAAGGCTGAAGGGCTATTCCGCCGCCAAGGCTGGTGTTACTGACCCCTTCATGCCAAAGGCTTCCGCCAGCAGCGTATAGGAACGCCGGCGCGCTGCCGCATCATGGCAATGGGTGATCACGGCGAATTCAGCAATGCCGCCATGCGCGGCGGAAAGCGCTTCCAGCTTCGCGCGCACCTGTTCCGGCGTGCCGACCATGGCCTGAGCGCGGATTTGCTCCAGCCGCGCCAGTTCCAGATCGGAATAGGGATAGGCTTCGGCTTCCTCGACACTCGGCAGGGGCAGGAACATGCCGCGGTCGCGCTTGAGGCGCCATAATTCGCGGGAGCGGAACAGGCGCCGTGCCTCGGCCTCCGTATCCGCGACCAAACAGAACACGCCAAGCGCGGGATAGGGCGCGGTAAGGCGCGCGGGCAGATCGGGCTTGGGCTGGAAGCTTTGGCGGTAGATTTCCATCACCTGTTCGCTGCCGCCGCCATCGGAAAAGAAATGCGCGAAGCAATAGGGCAGGCCAAAATAGCCAGCGACCTGCGCGCCGTAATCCGAACTGCCCAGCACCCACATTTGCGGGCGCGTGGTGGTGACGGGCTGCGCGATGATGCTGGCGAAGGGGTGGCCTTCCGGTAGGCCATCACCATGCCAGCCCAGGATTTCCATGATCTGATTGGGGAAACGCTCCGCCGCCCGCGCCGCATCGGGGTTGAGCGCGAAGGCGGTGCGGCCATCAGACCCTGGCGCACGACCCACGCCCAAATCAACGCGCCCCGGTGCAATGGCTTCCAGCATGCGGAATTGTTCGGCCACTTTCAGCGCGCTGTAATGCGGCAGCATGATGCCGGCGGAACCGATGCGAATCCGGCTGGTGGTGGCGCCAATGGCGGCCAGCAGCACTTCCGGCGCGCTGCCGGCATGCGATGCGCTATTGTGATGTTCTGCGCACCAGTAGCGGTTGAAGCCCAAAGCCTCCACATGACGGGCGAGGGCCAGGGTTTCCTGCACCGCCGCCGCTGGGCTGCGGCCCGAGGCGACCGAGGATTGATCAAGAACGGAAAGGATGAAGCCGGACATGGGAATTAGGTTAGCGCAAACCACGCCAAGGACAAAAGCCGATGTATGAAGGCTTCATGCGCCGAGCCATCGCCCTGTCCTGCCAGGGGGTTGAAACGGGCGGCGGCCCCTTTGGCGCCGTGGTGGTGAAGGATGGTGAGATCATTGGGGAGGGCATGAACCAAGTGGTCCCCAGCGCCGACCCGACGGCCCATGCCGAGATTGTGGCGATCCGCGCCGCCTGCGCCAGGCTTGGCACGCATGATCTGGCCGGTGCGGTGATCGTTTCATCCTGTGAGCCCTGCCCGATGTGCCTTGGCGCCATTTGGTGGTCGCGCATTGGCCTGGTGGTTTATGGCAATGACCGCGCGGATGCGGCAGCGATTGGCTTTGATGATGCGGAGATATACGCCGAAGTCGCAGCCCCGCCCGAAGCACGCCGCCTGCCGCTACGGCGTGTTTTGGCGGAGGAAGCGCTTTCCGCCTTTCAGCTTTGGCAGGCCAAGCCGGATAAGGTGCCGTATTAATGCGCCACGCGCCCAAACAGCGCCGTCAGCACCGCGAACAACACCCCGCCCGCCAGAAACCCCACCAGCGTGCCGTTGATCCGCACATATTGCAGATCGCGCCCTACGCGCAGTTCGATCTTTTCAGTGACCGTCGCCGCATCCCAATTCGTCACCACGCCCGCGATGAAATCCGCAAGCTGTACCTGGGCTGAGGGCAACAGCGTCATCAATACGCCCTCAGCCGCGCGATTGAGCCTTTCGCGGGCGCCCTGATCTTCCGCGAGCAAGCTGCCGGCATTGGCGAAAATGCCCGATAGCAAAGCGACACTCCGCCCATCCGGCCGCGCGGCATCGGCAGCCAAGGCGATTTTCAGCCTGTCCCAGACATCCATCAGCCAGGCGGCGACGGAAGGATGCGAAAGCGCCTCACGCATCAGGCGACCAATGGCGGCGGCGCGTTCGGGATCGGTTTCCAGTTTTTCGATCTCGCGTGCCAGCCATTCGGCGAAGGCAGCGCGCAAATCGGAATCATCGGGGCCGATCTTTTCCAACTCGGAATTGATGGCGTTCAAAATGCGCCGCGCAATCGCAGCGCCGGCCAACCAACCGACCAAGGCGCCACCTTCGGCGCGCACACGCGCTTCAATGGCGCCGCGCAGGTTTTCCTCTCGCGCCGCCAGCAGCACCTTCAATTGGCCGATCGCCAGGCTGAAGACTTCCTGATGCTGGCCCGAAGCGACTGCGGCGCGCAGAATCCGCGCCAGCAAACGCGCACCAGCGGGGCCAGAGACAATCCTAGGCAGCAGCCGCGCCAGCAGCCGCCGCGCCCGGCCATCTTCCAGGCTCGCCAGGATGCGGGGCAGGCTTGCGGAAAGCGCCATGGCAGCGCGGCGCGAGGCTTCAGGGTCGCGCAGGAAGCCTTCCAGGATGCGCGCCAGATCCAGCTTTGCCAGCACGCGGCGCACTTCGCTTTCGGTAAAGACATGGCCGGCCACAAAGCGCCCCAGGCCACGGCCCAGCCGATCCTTCTGGTTGGGGATGATGGCGGTATGCGGAATGGGCAGGCCAAGCGGGCGGCGAAACAGCGCCGTGACCGCGAACCAATCTGCCAGCCCGCCGACCAGCCCGGCCTTGGCGGCGGCTTGCAGCATTTCGGTCCAATAGCCCGGCGGCAATTGGTAGCTCAACAAAATAAGCACGGCCATGGCGACCAGCAAGCCAGTCGCGAAGGCACGATGGCGCTTGAGCGTCAGGCGAAGGGCTGCATCCGGGTCATGGTCCGACATGGGGCGTGAATAGCTCACCAGCCCCATATCGGGGAAGCGTCACGGGATGGTCATTCCACCTTGATCGCGGCATCGCGCAGCAATTTGCGCAGTTCCTCCGTCGCGGGCGTCATTTCCGCCATGAAGGCTTCCGGCGGGCCAGGGCGCGGGGGCACGCCCTCATTCGTCAGCCATTCGCGCATGGCGGGCTGGTTAATGACATCCTGAAGCGCGCGATTGGCGCGCGCGATGATGGCCGGCGGGGTCGCGGCGGGTGCCAGCACCGCCAGACCGTCAGTCAGTTTGGCGCCCGGAATCACCTCCTGCACCGCGGGCACATTGGGCAGCACGGGGGAGCGTTCGGCATTACCGACCGCAACCCCGATGCCGCGATTATCCTGCATATAGGGCCGCGCAAACAGCAGCGTGGCGAGCGTTGCATCCACTCGACCGGCGAGGAAATCCGTCATGGCCGCAGCACCGCCGCGATAGGGCACATGGGTCATGTTGAGCTTGCCATAGACCATCATCTGTTCGATCAGCAGGTGGTAGGAACTGCCGACACCAACACTCGCGAAATTCACTCGGCCTGGATTGGCGGTGATGTGGCGCACGAAATCCTGTAATGTGTTCACTTGCAGTCCAGGGCGCACCAGTAGCACCACCGTCATGGGGCCGATCATGCCCACCGGCGCCAAATCCCGCCAAGGATGAAAGCCGACATTCAAATCAGCGGCGGCAGCGATGATCAGATTGCCGTAGGAGGTGAATAGCAGCGTATAGCCATCCGGCGCCGCACGAGAGACAAAGGCTGCTGCGACATTACCGCCGGCACCGCCGCGATTTTCCACCACCACTTGCACATTGAGCGCTTGGGAAAGCCGTTCCGCGACACGGCGCCCGACCGTATCGGTAATGGCGCCAGGTGGATAGGCGACCACCATGGTGATGGGTCGCGTTGGCCAATTGGTCTCCGCGCTTTGCGCTTTGGCCGCAAAGGTAAAACCGCAAAAGCAGGCAAAAGCCAGCAGGGCAGCAAGCGATTTCTTGCGCATGTCATTCCTCCATTTCTTCTTTGGGGGAAGCTAATCACGCAAGGGGGCCGCGTGCCAGGGGGTTCTACCAAGGCGGCGGATCATCCAGCCCAGGTGGCGGTTGGGCCAGCGGATCGCGTTCCAACAGCGCCGCATCATCTTCGGCGATGCGATTGACGCGCGAAGATACAGGCCAGACTGCCAGCGCCGCGCGCGGGAAGGGCCGCATAAGTGCCTTCCTTCATTTAAGTGAGGCGTGCTAATGAAGACTTCTCAGGGTGCCGATCCAGAAAAGCCAAATCAAACGTTTCGGAGCATCCGTAGAGTATTCGCGGCGGGAATTCGTGATGAACGACCAAAAATTCAGGCTGGAGCGGGTAAGAGGGGTCCCTGTGACGCCGGAGGAGATACTATCCGACCTTAGACTCGCGGCAAAAAAGGCCGGGACGGCCATAATTTCTCAAAGACTCTACAAGGATTTTGGGTCTTTCGATCCTAGTACCGCAATCAAGAAATTCGGTTCATGGAATGAGGCGGTCCTTGCGGCAGGATTAAAAGTCGCAAATGAAGTCAATATCTCTGATGAGCGCTTATTTGAAAACCTTATGCATCTGTGGACGCACTATGGCAGGCAGCCACGCAGGGCGGAGTTGGCTAGCTATCCTTCAAAGTTTTCTCAGTCTGCATACAATCGTAGATTTCGATCGTGGACGGATGCCTTGGCTGCATTTGTCGATTTCGCGAATGCGACCGAAGTTTCAGTGCCGGATCGAAAGGACACTGCCTCGAGTCGGAAGACGGCACGCGACCCATCGCTGCGGTTACGCTGGCAAGTTTTGCAACGAGATAACTTTGTATGCAAAGCTTGTGGGGCAAGTCCGTCCTTACAGCCAGGACTTCGAATAGATGTGGATCACATCGTACCGTGGAGTCGTGGCGGAGACACGACAGAGGAAAATTTGCAAACTCTCTGCCAGCGCTGCAATCTTGGGAAAAGCAATTTGTGATCACCGTCCGAACTCGGGATCACGAATGTACCGTAAGGACGTGGCATTTGACCCCAAAGAGCTTGATCCCAAAAGAAAGTTGAGTGCCCGATGGCTACCACGGCGGCGGATCATCCAGCCCAGGTGGCGGTTGCGCCAGCGGATCACGTTCCAATAGCGCGGCATCATCTTCCGCAATGCGATTGACGCGCGACGATACCGGCCACACCGCAAGCCCCTGGCGCGGAAAGGGCCGCAGCAGCGCCTTCAACCGCGCCGGTTCCGCCGGGATCTCACCGAGCCATTCATCCCAATCCTCGGGCGGCAGGATCACCGGCATGCGATCATGCAAGGGCGCCAATTCCGGTGCGGCATTGGTGGTGATGATGGTGTAGCTGCGGATGATGTCGCCATCCTTGCCCCGCCAGCCTTCCCAAAGGGCGGCGAGTGGCATGGGTGCGCCATCAGCCATGGCCACAGCAAAGGCTTGCTTGGGCGCCTTGGGGCCTTCGCCCAGGCGTTGCCATTCATAAAAGCCATCAGCAAAGGCAATGGCACGGCGCTTCACGAAAGCCTCGCGGAAGGATGGTTTTTCCGCGATGGATTCGGACCGCGCATTCATCATGCGGCTGCCAATCGAAGGATCATCGGCCCAGCGCGGAATAAGACCCCAGCGGAGCGCGTCCAAATGCCGCGCGCCAGTTTCCGGATGGCGACGCAGCACCAGCCCATCCTGTGTGGGTGCGCGGTTGAAGGACGGCACCAGATTGGGCGGCGCATTCACCGCGCGGGCATAGCGCGCGATCTCTCCACTGGAGCGATGTTGGAAATAGCGCCCGCACATGGCAGCTAACGAGCAATCTTTTCCGGATAGAGCGCGGCAAGGGCTGCTTCACTCGCAGCCACACGTCCGCGTTCGGTAATCAGCCCTGTGACCAGCCGCGCCGGCGTGACATCAAAGGCAGGATTGGCGGCAGGGCTGCCAGCGGCTGCCACCCTGATGCGCGTGATGCGGCCTTCAGCATCCTGGCCGGTGATGTCGGTCACTTCGTCGGCCGCGCGTTCTTCGATTGGGATGTCGCGCACGCCATCGGCGACGCGCATATCCAGCGTGGAATGGGGCAGCGCCACCCAGAACGGCACGCCATTATCCTGCGCGGCCAGCGCCTTCAGATAGGTGCCGATCTTATTCGCAATATCGCCACGGCGCGTGACGCGATCCGTGCCCACAATCACGATATCCACCTCACCATGCTGCATCAAATGCCCGCCGGCATTATCTGCAATAACCGTATGCGGCACGCCATGCGCGCCCAATTCCCAGGCGGTCAGCGCCGCCCCTTGGTTGCGCGGGCGGGTTTCATCCACCCAGACATGCACAGGAATGCCGGCGTCATGCGCCATGTAAATCGGTGCCAATGCCGTGCCCCAATCCACCGTCGCGATCCAGCCGGCATTGCAATGGGTCAGGATATTCACGCGCTTGCCTGGCTTGCGGGCGGCAATCTCCTGCAACAGCGGCAGGCCGTGGCGGCCAATTGCCTCGCAGGTCGCGGCATCATCATCGCAAATCGCCGCCGCTTCGGCATAGGCGGCGGCTTCGCGCGCAGCGGCGGGCAGCGGGCGCAGCACGGCGAGCATTTTCTCGAGCGCCCAACGCAGATTGATCGCGGTGGGGCGGGTTTCGCCAAGCATCGCCGCCACGGGTTCAAGTGAATCCGGGTTGCGCCGCATCGCCAGCGCCAGACCATAGGCCGCAACTGCGCCAATCAGCGGCGCGCCGCGCACCTGCATGGAACGGATGGCATGCGCGACCTGATCCTCATCCGTCAGGCGCAGCCATTCCACCTGCCAGGGCAGCTTCGTTTGATCGAGGATGCGGATGGACCAGCCATCAGCCTCATCAAGGCGGATGCTGCGATAAGGGATGCCGTTGATCTTCATGACCGGGCTTTTAGATCGGATCGCGCCCGAGCGGAACAACCGGTTTCGCCCGCGTGATTGACAGGGCCGGCCCTGCCTTGCTCAATGCGCTCCTGCAACAAGACAGGGTCTGGCCATGGCGCCGCAACAGGGTTCTGGGCACGCCAGCCCGCAGGATGAGGGCCGCTTGCGCTGGGCCATGCTCGCGCTGCTCTTCTTCTGTCGCACCAGCCTTGGCTTTCAATTCCAGACTATGGGATCGGCGGCGCCCGGCATCACTTCGGAGATCGGCCTCAGCCTCACGGAAATCGGCACGCTGATCGGGTTCTTCATGCTGCCCGGCGTGGTGCTTTCCATCCCAAGCGGCTATGCCGCGCGCTACATGAGCGACAAGGGCTTGCTTGTGCTAGGGCTTCTCGTGATGGGGCTTGGCGGCGCGACAGCCGCGATTGCCGCCGGCTTTGGGATGCTGGCGCTAGGGCGCATTCTGTGCGGCATCGGTTTTGTGATTGGCACGATCTATTTCGCGAAAATGGTGCAGGATTGGTTCGGCGGCAAGGAATTGGCGACCGCCATGGGCATATTGGTCGTCAGCTGGCCCTTCGGCATTGCCATCGGCCAGGTCGCGCATGATGCGCTGATGACGCAATTTCATTGGCGCCTGCCCTTTGCGATTGCTGCCGCCTATTGCACCACCGCGGCGCTGGCGCTTTGGCTTGGCTATCGCGCCCCGCCTGGTATTGCTGCCCCGCGTGGCGCTGCCGCACCGGCGGGCCTGCCGCGGCGCGAATTATGGCTCACGCTGCTCGCGGCCAGTGTCTGGGCATTTTTCAATGCAGGCTATCTGGTGTTCTTGAGCTTCGCACCCAAGGCGCTGCTGGAAAGCGGTTTTGCCGCGCAGCAGGCCATTCCAATGGTAAGTGCCGCGAGCGCGCTGATGATGATTTCAATTCCGCTCAGTGGCGTTATCGCGGATCGCAGCGGGCGCCCGGATGCGGTGCTGTATCTATGTAGTACGGTTGGCGTGATCTGCCTTTTGGCGCTGCCCTATGCCCCCTTCGCCGTTATTGCCTGTGTGCTGTTTGGGCTGATCGGCATGGGGCCGGCAGGGGTGATTATGGCGCTGACGGGACAGGCCATGTCGCCGGCGCGGCGCGCCTTTGGCATGGGGGTATTTTCCACCATCTATTACGCCATCACCGCACCTGCGCCGGCGTTGGCGGGCTGGATCGTGGATAGCACCGGCGCACCGCAGGATGCGTTGATTTTGGCGGCGGCGTTGTTTGCGCTGACCATGGTGACGAATCTGGCGTTTCGGGTGGCGGTGCGGCGGTTGAGGTAATGCCTCAGAACCCCGCACAGCCCGCGCGAAATACCGTCAGCACGGATTCCTGCGCAAAGCGCGCCTTCCAGGCGGTGATCACCGTGGCAAGGCGCGCGGCGGCCGCTGCCTGATCCTGCCCGGGCAGCACCAATAGCAACACCTTGCTGTCTTCGCGGCTGATGCGCCCTGCCGCATTGCGCCATTGCCCAGCGCCATCCAGTACAGTCAGTCCATCGGGGAAGGCGGGGGTCACGGTGTCTGCCATGAAGCGCGCCCATTCCGCATCGGTCACGGGCGCGCGGCCCTTCACATTCCGCCCGAAATAGGCTTCCGCAATAGTCGCTGACCCCGCGCCCACCGGGCAGGCTTTTGGCGCGGCAGCACAACCCGCCAGCAACAACAAAAGGCCAAGCGCTGCCCTCACGCCGTGGTTGCCAGCAGCGCGACACCGGCGGCAATCAGCGCAATGGCGGCGATTTTCTGCGCGCCCAGGCTCTCACCAAAAATCGCCCAGCCGATAATGGCAATCACGATATAGGATGCAGCCGTGCAAGGCAGCGCGACACTCATTGGAATGCGGCGGAGTGCGATGATGTAAAGCAGCGCCGCGCCGCCATAACACACCAACCCCACCATGGTCGGCAGGCGAAAGAGCTGATCGAAAAACCCGCCCTCGGAAGCGACAGAACTCGCCGCGCCGGATTTCAGTAAGATCTGCCCGATGAGTGAGGTGGAAATCGCCGCCGCCAGCGCCAGCCAATAGATCGTCATGGCGCGCGCCCCTCATCGCGCGCTGGCAACACCTCGCGCACCACGCCTTGCGGCTTGCCATTGGCGGACATGAAGGACCGCCCGACATATTCACCGAGCACACCAAGGATCAGGAATTGCACGCCCGCGATCAGCAACGTGACGGTCATGAGTGACGCCCAGCCCGAAGGCGTGTGCCCCATCAGCCCTTCAATGATCACATAAAGCGCGGCCAGCAGCCCGAGCACACCCATGCCCGCACCGGCCAGGATCGCCATCCGCAAGGGTAGCACCGAGAAATTAGTGGCCAGGTTCATCCAAAGCCGGATCAGGCGCCGCATGGTGTAATTGGAACGCCCCTCAGCGCGGGCGAAGTGCTTCACCTCAATCGAATCAAGCCGCTGCGTCACCTGCATCAGCAGGCCATCCACGTAGGGATAGGGGCCGCGATACTTCACCACTTCCGAAATCGCCAGGGCCGACATGCAACGGAAGGACGAAAGATAAAGCCCCTTGGGCTTATCCATTAATTGATCCGCGACCCAATTGGCAAAGGCGCTGCCCAGATTGCGCCAGCCTTCATGTTCCTTCACGGCATAGCGTGTATAGACCACATCGAAATTGCCCATCCGCGCGTGATCATACAGCCGGATCACTTCTTCGGGCGGGTTCTGCAAATCATCATCCATGGTGATCACGTAAGCACCGCGCGCATGGCGGAGCCCCGTCATCACCGCATTATGCTCCCCAAAATTGCGGGCATGTTCGATGTAGGTGAGTGGCACCGTCGCGCTTTGCTGCAAGGCGCGGCAGACATCGCCGGAATTATCCGGGCTGCCATCATTCACCAGCACAATTTCGATCCCGCCTTCGGGTTTCAGCGCCGATAGCGCTTCCACCAGCGCGCCCACCGTGGCCGCACCGCGATAGACCGGCACCACAATGGAAAGACCGACGGGATATTCCTTGCCGGCCGATATCAGGGGCATTGATCTTCTCCGTTCTCAGGGCCGCGTCGCGGTGACCAGGACCGAACCGCCCGCAGGGTAGCGCAGGCCGATCCGGGCCATGAAGCGTTCAAGCCCCGTTACAGCGTAGAGCATGGCATCCAACCATGGCGGGAAGGGGGCGACATCGCTTTTGGCCTGATCATCCGATTTCATGACCTTGCGTTGCAGAATCATGAGCGGCAGCAGCAGCGCATTCCAATAGCGGGTTTCAATGGCGGTGAAGCCGGCATCCGTCAGCAGCGCGCGGGCCTGATCCGCCGTGAAGCGGCGGGCATTATGCACGCGGATATCATGGGCCGAATGCAGCCAATCAAAAGCCGGCAGGTTCAGCACCAGTGCGCCGCCTGGCTTCAGCACGCGGTGAAACTCGGCCAGCGCGAGGCCCGGTTCCACGGCTCGGTGACACAGCACATCCAGGCTCACCAGCGCGCCAAAGCTGGCATCGGCAAAGGGCAGGCGATTGGCATCCCCCCCGGTGGTGAGCGCGCCGGATTTGGCGCCGGCGCGCCGTGCGGCTTCCGGGTTGAAATCAAGCCCGACCAAGGCATGGCCAAGCGTGCCAGCCAGCCGCCGCAGCAGCCCACCCGTGCCGCAGCCGGCATCGAGCAGCGCCCCGGGCGCGCCGGGGCGGCGGTGCAAGGCATCAAGGACACGAAGGTGCAGCGCGCGGTACCACCACATGCGCTCCTCCACCGCATCCATCAGATCATATTCGGCGGCTTCCACAGGGGCGTCTTTCGCATTGCGTCACGGCGGGAACAAGGCGGGCAGGGCCTAAGCCCGCCTTATTTGGCTTGCATGACGCCCGTGATCAGCCGAGACTACGCCCAATAAACATGCAATCGCCATCACCTATGCCCGCGCCTCATTGCGCGGGCGCCCTTGCCGGGGCCTCGCCACACCAAGCCGCCGCAAGCTGCACCCCGCATGGCTGAGGCGCCCAAAACCGCGCTCAGCGTGCCGACCGGGGCCGAGACCTTGCGCGGCATCGGCATTATTCTGGTGGCCTATATCGTCATCACCGGCGCCGATGCCGCGGTGAAATGGGCGCTGCCGGAAGTGGGCGCGGCCATGGCCATGATCTGGCGCGGCGTAGTGGGCGGCATCACGGTGGTGATCCTGACGCGCGGGCGGGGGCTTTTCCCGAATAACCGCCGGCTGCTCGCCTGGCGCGGGTTACTGCATTGCTGTGTTTCCGCCACCTGGTATTGGGCCTGGGCGCGCGGCATGCCTTTGGTTGATTCCTATGCGGTGGCTTGCGCGACACCTTTGCTGATGACGCTGTTCGCCATTCCGCTGCTTGGGGAGAAGGTGGGGTGGCGGCGCTGGACCTCCACCATGATCGGCTTTGGCGGCGTGCTGATCATGTTGCAGCCCTCGGGCGATTTGTGGCGCATCGAAGCGGCGGCGCTGCTAGGCGCGGTGGTGTTGATGGCGGTGACGCGGATCTGGACGCGGATGCTTTCGGTCAGTGATGGGCCGGCGGCGATCGCCTTTTGGCTGATGATGGCGCATATCCCGATGGGCTTGCTGTTCCTGCCGGCCTTCCCGCCGCCATCCTTGCTGCCTTCCACCAATACCATGCTGCTGCTGTCGCTGTTTGGCATCTTCAACGGTATGGCGCATTTGCTGTTCGCGCGCGCCTTTGCGCTGGCGCCGGTTTCCGTCCTGGCGCCTTTTGAATATTCGCCCTTGCTGATTGGCGGCGTGATCGGCTTTCTGATCTGGGCCGAGGTGCCGGGTTGGACCACATTGGCCGGCGCATCCCTGGTGGTGGCAGCCGGGCTTTACAATGTGTATCGCGAACAGGTGCGACGTGCGCAGGAACGATCCCGCATGAAGGACAATCCCTGATGGCACTTCGCCACGATATCCGCCGCGGTGCGCTATTGATGCTGGGGGCGACTGCGCTTTTCACCATCATGTCCGCCATGATCAAGGATATTGCTGAGAGCATTTCCTTTATCGAGATCATGTTCTTCCGATCCGCCTTCGCACTGCCGGTGATTTTCGTGATTGTGGCGCGGGGCCGGCAATGGGGCATTTTGCGCACGCGGCGCTTTCCATCACATCTTCTGCGCGCCTTCACCGGCACCATGGCGCAGGGTTGTTCCTTCTTTGCACTAACGGTGCTGCCCTTGGCGGAGCAAACGGCGCTTACCTACACCACACCGCTTTTCGTCACGCTGCTTTCCATCCCACTATTGGGGGAAAAGGTCGGCATTCATCGCTGGTCCGCGGTGATCCTGGGCTTTGTCGGCATCATGGTGATTGCGCTCGGTCAGGGCGCCTTTCAGGGCGGTGCCTGGCCTGAGAGGGCAGTGATGATCGGTATGGCGGTCGCGGTTTCTCAGGGCGTTTGGTCGGCGCTGACCACGCTTTTGGTACGTAACCTCTCAGCTACTGAAAGCTCCACCACCATTGTGCTGTGGCAATCGCTGTTGATGACAGCCTTTACCGCGGCAGTGCTTCCGTTTTTCTGGACCACGCCCAATGCTTGGGAATTGCTGATCCTGATCCTGGTGGGGCTGGTGGGTGGCGTCGCGCAGGTGATGCTGACGGAAGCCTATGCCTCGGCCCAGGTGTCCTCGCTTGGGCCTTATTCCTATACCTCCATCCTTTGGTCAGTTGGGCTTGGCTGGCTGATCTGGGGCGATATGCCAACCATCGCGACCATCCTGGGCGCCGTGCTGATTGTGCTTTCGGGGCTCTACATCCTGCACCGGGAATTGGTGCGCGGGCGGATGAAGCGCCAAGGGCAATAGGCGGGGCTTGCAGCGCGCCCCCCGCCGCCGCACCCTATGGCACGAGATGAGGTTGAGGCGATGAGCATTCCCTTTCTGAAAAATGACAGCCTGGCCCCGGGCGCGGTGGAACAGACCGCGCCGGGCGTGCGGCGTGTGCTTTGCAATAATCCCGGTGCTTTCACCTTTCGCGGCACGAATAGCTGGATCATCGGGCAAGGGAATTCCGTGGCGATCCTGGACCCCGGCCCGGTGGATGCGGCGCATTTGGATGCTCTGCTGGCGGCGACCAAGGGTGAGCGCATTACGCATATCCTGGTCTCGCATACGCATCGGGATCATTCGCCTGGGGTCGCCGCGCTGAAGGCCGCAACGGGCGCGCCGAGCTATGGTTTCGGCCCGCATATGACTCCGCCGGAACAGGGCGGGGAGGGCGGTGATCATGATTTTCGCCCAGATGTGACGCTGGCGGATGGCGCGACCGTGGCCGGTGCCGATTGGCGCGTGACGGCTTTGCACACGCCGGGCCATTGCGCCAATCACCTTTGCTTTGCGCTGGAAAACGCCAATACGAAACGCACACTGTTCAGCGCGGATCATGTCATGTCCTGGTCCACCAGCGTGGTCAGCCCGCCGGATGGCGATATGGCGGCCTATATGGCCTCGCTCACCAAGCTTCAGGCGCGCGGCGATGATGCGCGTTATCTGCCAGGCCATGGCCCGCCGCTACCCAACCCTCAGCCCTTCGTCGCCGCGCTGGCGGCGCATCGGCGGGAGAGAGAGGCGCGTGTTCTGGAAGAACTCCGCCGTGCTCAGCGGGCGCGGGCAGAAGAATTGGTGCCGCCGGTTTATGGTGCCGCGCTTGATGCAAGGCTGATCCCGGCGGCAGCGCGCAGCCTGACCGCGCATTTGATCAAGCTGGCAGCAGAAGGCGCGGTGCGGCAGGAAGCAGGGGCATGGGTGGTGTCATGAAACTTGGTCGCGGAATCCTCGCCCTGCCCTTGGTCGCGCTGGTCGGTTGCGGCCCGCCGGATTACACCCCGGTGCGCGATTGGGCGAATGTGGCGGGCAATGCGGCCATCTATCCGGAATTGGTGACGCGGCCCGGCGCGGCGCCGGCCGTCTCGCCCGCCGCTGACGCCATCAATGCCATGCAGCAGGCTTTGACGACTTATTTGCAGGCTCTCGATACCTTGGCCGCCGATGGGCTTTTGATGATCCGCGAAGACCCGTTGGCGGGTTATGCGCCGCGCGTCTCCACGATCAGCCCAAAAGGCGCTGAGGCGATCCAAACGCTTGGCGCGCTGTTGCGTGACCGAGGCCGCTCCCTGGCCCGTGCGCCGCAACTGCGCGCCACCATCCGCGAAGCCGATGCGCCTGTGCAGGCGCTGATTGCCGCCATGCAGGAAGCCATCGCCGCGCTTGAACCAACCGAAACCGCCGCAGCGGATCAGGCACGCGCCCGCTATCAGCGCCTGCTGCGCGAAGCGCGTGATGAACCAAGCCGGCAAATCCTGCGCGACCTTGCCGCGCTGCATGAAGCGGGTGCGGCGAATCGCGCTGCCGCGATCCGTAATTACCAGACGGTGCTCGCTGATATCGCGAAGGGTCATGCGCTGTTGAAGGAACGCGTCTCACACCTCACGCAGGAAGAAACCGCGCGCCAGATCCGCGCTGCCGAGGCAGAACTCCGCCGCGCCGGCGCACGCCTGCCGCGCGATGCGCTTGGCATTGCCGTGCCGGTCATGGGCGCGCCGCGCTGAACTTGAGTTTTCCGCGCGCCAGGGGGGGGTGACAAGCCGCCCCGGCGCTGCTTCCATCGCGCTACCAATATCGAGGAGGATAAACGCCACTCATGAGTACCAATGGAAAGGGCTATATTGTTGGGGCTTTCGAGCACCCGACCCGCAAGGCCGATAATACATCCGTGGCCCAGCTTCACGCGGAAGTCGCTTATGGCGCGCTGCAAGATGCCGGGCTTTCCAAGGATGATGTGGATGGGTTTTTCTGCACCGGCGCCGCGCCGGGGCTCGGCCCGCTCAATATGGCGGATTATCTGGGGCTGACGAAGCTCAAGCACCTCGATTCCACGGATATGGGCGGCTGTTCTTATGTGATGCATGTCGGCCATGCGGTGGAAGCGATCGCGCTCGGAAAGTGCAATATCGCGCTGATCACGCTGGCCGGGCGCCCGCGGGCAGAGGCCATGGCAACCGGCACCGCGCCGCGTTCCTGGGGCGTGAATGTGCCGGATGATCCGTTTGAAATTGTCTATGGCCGCACGGTCGCCAACGCTTACGCCATGTGCGCCATGCGCCACATGCATGAATACGGCACAACATCCGAACAGCTTGCCTGGATCAAGGTGGCGGCTTCGCATCATGCGCAGCACAACCCGCACGCCATGTTGCCCAAGGTGGTGACGGTGGAAGATGTGGTGAATTCGCCCATGGTGTCAGACCCGCTGCACCGGCTGGATTGCTGCGTGATTTCCGATGGTGGCGGCGCCTTGATTGTGACGCGCCCCGAAATCGCCAAATCGCTGAAGCGGCCTTTGGTGAAGGTGAAGGGTCATGGTGAGGCGACCAAGAACCAGAATGCCGGCTATACGGATTTGACCTATTCCGGCGCGGTCTGGTCCGGGCCGCGCGCTTTTGAAGAAGCCGGCGTGACGCCGAAGGACATTCAATACGCGTCCATCTATGACAGCTTCACCATCACGGTGCTGATCCAGTTGGAAGACCTTGGCTTCTGCAAAAAGGGCGAAGGCGGGAAGTTCGTGGCCGACGGCAATCTGATTTCCGGCGTGGGCAAGCTGCCCTTCAATACGGATGGCGGCGGGCTGTGCAACAACCACCCGGCCAATCGTGGCGGCATGACCAAGGTGATCGAAGCAGTTCGGCAATTGCGGCATGAGGCGCACCCCAAGGTGCAGGTGCCTGGCTGCACGCTGGCGCTGGCGCATGGCACGGGCGGCTTGCTTGGCACGCGCCATGGCAGCGCCACCGTCATTCTGGAAAGGGAGTAAGCGATATGGCCACCATGGCATTCAACCGGGCCCTGCCGGAAATCAAGACAGACCCGACCAATCAGCCGTTTTTTGATGGCGCGCGCGCCGGCAAGCTGCTGATTGGCAAGTGCAATGATACCGGCAAGTTCTTCTGGTATCCGCGCGGCTGTTCGCCCTTTACGCTTTCCAACAATGTGGAATTGGTGGAAGCCAAGGGCACCGGTAGCATTTATACCTTCACGGTGATGCGCACCAAGGAACCCTATTGCGTCGCTTACGTGGAATTGGATGAGGGGGTGCGCGTTTTCACCAATATCGTGGATTGCGATCTGGATAGTTTGAAGATCGGCCAGAAGGTGAAGCTGGTGTTCAAGCCGACCCAGGGCGATGGCCCGCCGGCCTTCATGTTCACGCCGGTGTGATGGCCGGGGGTTTCTGAAGGGGCGCCCCTTGCAAAGGGGGCGCCTTTTTTTGTTGCGCGATTTTCAGTGCAATTTGCGGCGGTTTTGGTAGAATCCTACCTAGGGGAGAGTGTTGTTTGGTCGCATTTTCCGAGCCGCCAAGTGACTCCCACTTGGCTTGAAAATGCTTAATAGGGGTTTGCGATCATGCGGCGCATGGTCACCATGGGATTGTTATTCGCACTTGCCGGCTGTGCTTCCGGGCGCATGGGTACGCGCTCCGGCGTGCCTGGCTATTCTGGCGGGGATTTATCCTGCGTGCCCTATGCGCGGGAGCGTTCGGGGCTCCGCATTAATGGCGATGCCTGGCAATGGTGGCATGCGGCAGCCGGGAAATATGAACGTTCCGGGGCGCCCAAGCCCGGCAGCATATTGGTCTTCCAGCGCACCAGCCGCAACCCGCAGGGGCATGTGGCTGTGGTGTCGCGCGTTGTCTCCTCTCGCGAAATCCGGGTGGATCATGCCAATTGGGCAACCGGCCGGGCACGCGGACAGATCGCGAGGGATCAGCCGGTGATGGATGTCTCCCCGCGCGGGGATTGGTCGCTCGTGCGGGTTTGGTATCCGCCGGCAGATGATTTCGGCGGCACACAGTTCCCGACCTATGGGTTTATCCATGGGCGGCGTTTGGTGGCGGGACTCTTGTGAAACTCTGAACCCACCAGGCCTTTGATGCGCGCATTTTAGCAACTGCGGAGTTGGCGAATTATTGCGCGCGTTGTCGAAGGGACCGCGGCGCCCAAGGCGACCTTGGGCGATGCGGTCGGCAAAGTTCGCCGGATGCTGCCGCTGCTGGGGCGGAACCATGCACCAGATCCTACGGCTTACGAATGCACATCTGTCGCCGTGTAATGAATTACTGGAGCGATTCCCGCGAACGCATGTGAACGGAAACCGCTCTTGAACCACCATGTCCATGCGTTGACCGGGGCTGGCGGGGTGCTTGCCGAAGGCCCGCAATTCGCGTGGGCTGACATTCATCACGCGGCACAGCCGATCGATCGGAAAGGCCCCACGCCGTTCTTCGACCAACCTGAACGTCACGGCTTTTGGCTCGCGAAGAACTGGGGGGAGTGAACCGCGCCGGTTTTGCTGGAGGCTGTTTTGTTTACGTTACGCTGCCATGGCTGGTTGATCCAGTGAGGCATAGTTGCGTTCTTCGGCTCGAGCGGGCGGGATATAGCCGATTGGTGCCAACAAGCATCTGTTATTGAACCAATCTACCCATTCCAAGGTGGCGAATGCCACGGCCTCGAAGCTACGCCACGGCCCGCAGCGGTGAATGACCTTGGTCTTCAAAAGCCCGTTGATGGTCTCGGCGAGCGCGGTACAATCGGCAATACCTTGCAGATCGGCTCGACACCGTGAACCCCGCGCTGATTATCAATAAAGGCGATCATGGCTTGAACCGGCGGTCGAGCTCCATGAGGGTAAATCGCGCTGCGCGCAGGCAAAATAATCCAA
>JADCFP010000155.1 GCA_020249465.1 Roseomonas sp.
GCAGAACCATCCAGCAACGCCGCTTGATGCATCACCAAAACGCAGCCTAACCTCAACCACAGATGGGCCAGATACTCCGTTAGACAGCGTGCAAAGCGGTCTCAAATGATTTGACGACGGACAAGCGCGCGTTAAAATTCAAACAGGAACGCGGGCGACTGCCTTCCATCACCGCCGCGGATGCCTGGGAAAAGCGCATGGCGGAAGGTGTCGCCTTCCTGGCGCGTATGAAGGCGGAGGCCGCGCGTGGCTAAAGCCTTCACCGATGAAGATGATGCGCTGCTGGAAGAACTCGGCGTTGAGGTTGAAGCCAAGCGCCAGGGCAGCCGCACGCCGCGGGAAGAACGCATCATTGCGGGGTTTGAGGAAATCCAGCGCTTCGTCGCGGAACATGGCCGCGCGCCGCTGCATGGGGAAGATCGGGATATCTTCGAACGGCTCTATGCCGTGCGGCTGGATCGGTTGCGGGAATTGGACGATGCGCGCGGCTTGCTGGCGTCGCTTGACCATCAGGCGCTGCTGAATGCCGAAGCCTGGCAGGGTGCGCCCATCCGCGATGATATGGAGGATGATGAATTGCTGGCGGAGCTTGGCGTGGATGCCGAAGCGGGCAACGGCATCACGGCCTTGCGCCATGTTCGCCCCGCGGCGGAAAAGCGCGAAGCCGAGGAAGTGGCCAGCCGCGAGAAATGCGAAGATTTCGCCCGCTTCAAACCTCTGTTCGAAAGATTGCAGAAGGATTTGACAACCGGCGTGCGGGAAACGCGGCCCTTCGAATTGAAGGCCGAGATCCAGCAGGGAAGCTGGTTCATTGTCGGTGGCCAGAAAGCCCATGTGGCGGAGATGGGCGAGGTCTTCACCAACGCCCAAGGCCGCACGGATGCCCGGCTGCGCGTGATTTTCGATAACGGGACCGAAAGCAATATGCTCATGCGGTCGCTACAGCGTGCTTTGAACAAGGATGATGCCGGGCGGCGGATCACCGAACCCGTCGCGGGGCCACTCTTCTCCGGCGAAAAAGGACAGGATGATCAGGCGACGGGCACGATCTATGTGCTGCGCAGCAAGTCCGATCACCCGACCGTCGCGGCGCATCGGGACCTGGTGCACAAGATTGGCGTGACGACCATGAGCGTCGAGCAGCGCATCGCCGGGGCGCGCTTGCAGCCGACCTTCCTGATGGCCGATGTGGAGGTCGTGGCGACTTATGAGCTTTTCAACATCAACCAAACCAAGCTGGAGGGTCTGATCCACAGGGTATTCGACCCTGCGCGGCTTGATATCGAAATCAAGGATCGCTTCGGCAATCCCGTAGTGCCGCGGGAATGGTTCCTGACCCCGCTTTTCGCGGTGGATGAGGCCGTAGAGAGGATCAAGGACGGCACCATCACGAGCTACATCTACGACCCCGCAATGGCACGGCTACGTAAGCGGTAATCGGATTATGGGAATCAACCTTATCATCGCGGTCACGGATGATGATTGGTTTGAAATGTTGCGCCGCCGTCCAGATATTCCGGAGGTGAATTTCTGGGCGCCCTCGGCTGCCAATTTTCGTGCGCTGCGGCCGGGTGAATTGTTCCTATTCAAGCTGCATTCACCCCGGAACCTTATTGTTGGAGGAGGCGTTTTCGCGCATGCGAATGCGATGCCTTGCTCCTTGGCTTGGAGCAGCTTTGGTGAGGCAAATGGGGCGCGATCGGCTCAAGACATGCGTAGGCGTATTGCGCGGTATCGCAAGGCAGCGGCCGGTGATCGCACCGATTTTGAGATTGGGTGTCGTATCCTCACGCAGCCATTTTTCCTTGAGGAACACGATTGGCTTGAGGTTCCGACGAGTTGGTCGCCTAATATCGTCTCCTTCAAGACCTACAGCACTGATGATCGCGAAGGCTTGGCGTTGTGGGATGCGGTACAAGAACGTATGGCGCGGCGCGCTGCCCCTGGCTTTGGGGAGGCGGCCCCTCGCTTTGGTGAGCCGCAGCTTATCCGCCCGCGACTTGGGCAGGGCGCATTCCGGGTATTGGTGACGGATTTGTATCAGCGCCGATGCGCCGTGACGCAGGAACGCACTCTCCCGGCCCTGGAAGCAGCCCATATTCGCCCCTACGCCGAAGGTGGGCCTCACGAAGCGAGCAATGGTCTACTGTTGCGCCGGGACCTCCATAGCCTTTTCGACGCTGGGTATGTGACGGTGACGCCGGATCTGCGCTTCGAGGTCAGCCGCCGGATTCGGGAGGAATTCGATAACGGCAAGCATTACTACGCGCTGCAAGGGCAAACGATTGCTGTACCTGCCGAGGCAAAGCAGCGCCCCGATTGGTCAGCGCTACAGTGGCATAATGAGAATATCTTTAGGGGCTAGGCTAAGACGCCAATCCGCCCTTTGCCATCTCGTAGTTCGCAAATCCAGTACGGATCTCAGGCAAGTTCACTGCTAACCACGCCACATTTCCGTCACACGATAATCCAGCTATCTCAACGGCTTACAACCTCCGTACTAAATCGGCCAAGTCAACAGGTTCGGAGAGAATTGGCCGCCGGAGAGCAATTTCTGGGCTTTTCCTGCCCTGGCCGGTCAATAGGTCCACCCGAAAAACCCCAGTAACCCTGCCAAAGAGCGGGCGGATCGGGCGGGCGGAGAGAGCGGATCACTTTGAAACTGGCGGATGGAGTGGGATTCGAACCCACGATACGCTTTTGACGTATACGCACTTTCCAGGCGCGCGCCTTCGACCGCTCGGCCATCCATCCTGAACCGCCCCTCGGGCAAACCCTTATAGCGAGGAGGCATTATTTTGGAAGTGCTTCGCCTCCTGAACCCCCATTCATTCCGTTGAACTGGTCCTGTCAAGTTATCATGCACCTTCAACTGCGCGTGACTTGTCCTCTGCCGCGTCACGCCCCCCGCACCGCGCTTCGACCCTTGCCAAACTAGGGGCCAGGGCGTCAGTTTGCAGCCAGAAGGAACCTCCATGCTGACCTCTCGCCGTAACTTGCTTCTTGCGCCTGCCCTGCTTGCCAGCCCTGCCTTGGCGCAAGGCAGCTGGCCGCGCCGGCCTATTACCTTCATCGCGCCCGCCGCCCCGGGCGGCGCCACGGATATCCTGGCCCGCGTCATGGCGCAGACTATGCAGGCAACACTTGGCCAACCGGTCGTGGTGGAAAATCGCGGCGGTGCCGCCGGCGTCATCGCTACCGAGGCGATTGCCGCCGCCCAGCCCGATGGCCACACCATTGGCATTGGCATGATCAGCACGCTGGCCGTGAACCCTCATGTCTATCGCATGCGCGCCGATGTGATGAAGGATTTCGCGCATATTGGCATGATCGCCAAAGTGCCGATGGTTCTGCTGGCGCAGCATAATCTGGCAGAGGGCGGGCTCGCCGGCTTTATCGCCCGCGTCAGAGCCGCACCCGACACCATCACCTATGGCAGCGCGGGTGCTGGTTCCAATGTGCACATCGGCATGATCGCTTTCCTGGAAGCGGCGGGTCTCAAGATGGTGCATGTGCCCTATCGCGGATCGGGGCCGATGGTGATTGACCTGGTCGCCGGCAATATCCAATCCGGCATGACAGGCACACCCGCCGCACTGCCAGTGCTGCGTGCGGGGCGTGTGGCCGCGCTTGGCACCACTGCCAAGGCAAGGCTGGCGCAAACCCCGGATATCCCGGCCATTAGCGAAACCATTCCGGATTTTGAGGCAATGCAATGGTACGGCATTGTGGCGCCCGGACGCACGCCGCCCGAAGTGGTGGCGAAACTCGCGGAAGCAACAAACGCCGCCTTGGCCAATCCGGAAGTATTAGCGCGCCTGGCAGATGAAGGCGCCCTGCCCTCGCCCATGTCGCCCGATGTCTTTCGCGGTTTTGTGGCGGCGGAGTTGGATCGCTGGGGTGCCGTGGCGCGGCGCAATAATTTGCGACCGAATGAATAGTAGACGGATATAATCAAGGAGGAGTTTCCCGTGGAATGCTTGGGTCCTCAAACAGTCCTAACGTTTACAAGTTTAGACTTAATCTGACGTTGTCTTGATCTGGCGTGGTGGGTGTCCGCCGGATCGAGACTGTCGGACGAGGCGACTAAGCCGCCATCTCCATGTTTTGTTTTTCGCGCGCGAGCGACTTGCTGTCCAGAGAGGTCTGCATCGGCGTCTTGCCGAAGCACCAACGCCCCTGATGGGTGCGCTGTTCATTATACTGGCGTACCCATTCGTCAAGATCAGCCTGCAGTTCCTCGCGGTCCTTCAGGTTTGGCTTGGCCCTGGAAATCTCAACCAGCGCCAACTCACCGCCCTTCTCATACAGGTCGCGGAAACGATAAAAACTGTCCGGGGAATAACCCATCATCCGGCAGGCTTGGGTCACACTGCCCAATTGCCTAGCCAGTTCCAGCAGCCCAACTTTGACCTTGATCACTTCGCGTTCGCTTGTCGTCATCACATATCTGCAGTGCAACCGGCCGGGGCGCTGTGCTACGCCTATGGCTCCGCGCCCCGGCCTCTGAACCCACCGGAGGTATTCTAGCGTCCGATCAAATCAAGACTTTTACACGTCAGGAGAGTTCGCCCATGCCCGAAGGCCGCCTTGTCATCGGTGTCTGTCCGGCGTCAGCGCCTATGGGACAAAATTGGCGATTTGAATAACGGAGGATTTCTGGCTCATCGTAACCCCAAGGAGAGTGAAGATGAGCCAGAAATCCTCCGCCCTACCGGCGCGGGTGCCAGCTGAAAAGCTGGTCC
>JADCFP010000156.1 GCA_020249465.1 Roseomonas sp.
AGCGAAACCTTGCGCACATCCCCGGTGGCTTGAAGGGTGTGCATCGCGCATGTGTGGCGCAGAACGTGGGGGGTGCCCTGCGGGCACTGAGGAAGGATCGGGGCAGCCAAAAATTATGTGGAGTCACAGACTACCCAAACGCAGCGACGGCCATGGAGCCGTCGCCTGCACTCCGCATAATCTTTCACTCCGCATATTACCGCGTCGCTGAATGAAGCTACGCAGCCACAGCGGCATGAATGATTGCCAAGCCCAGGGATCATCGCGATCCCTGGCGCTTTATTGCCTTGGCTCGCGCGAAACACAGCGCGAAGCGTCCGTCACGCAAGACGGAGAATGACGATGCACTCAGAAACTGAAACCCGATGGATGGTACTGGGCACGGATGGACGGCATGTTTCCCTCGGCCGCACCGAGCCCAGCGAGGCGGAAGTGATGGCCGCCAGCGAAGCCCTTGCCGCGCAGGGGCTTTCGGGATGGCTCGCACGGCTGCAGGGCGACTACTACAGCCGGGCCAGGGTGAAGCTGGAACCGCTGCGCGCGATAGGCGCAGCGCCTGAAGCTGACTGGCAACCCACCCTTTCCGCATTCCACGCAGCGCGGCACCGCGCCACACACTGACGTTTCTGAACCCTCACCAACGCGCGGCGGGAGGTCGCCGCCATGGCTGAACTGACATCCTCCACGCGTGAAGCCGCGCGACGCCTAGGCGTCAGCGATACGACCATGCACAAGGCTGAACGCACGGGGCGCATCACGCGCGAGCCCGATGGCCAATGGGACATCGCCAAGACACGCGCCCGGCTGCTGGATACCGCGGACCCGCAGCGCTCTCCCCTTTCTGGCAGCGCGGCGGCCGAGGGCACGCCCTTCGCCCGCCTCAAGGTCGCGCAACTTGCCCTGAAGGTCGAAGCCCAGCGCCTGGCGCTCGATGAAAGCAAGGGCCGGCTGCTGGATGTCGCCACCGCCAATGCGACGATTGACGAAATCGCCAGCACCATGCGCGACGCTCTGCTGAATTGGCCCGCGCGCGTGGCGGGCGTGATTGCCGCCGAACTCGGCGTCGAGCCCCATCTGCTGCAGACCATCCTCCAGCAGCACATCAATGAGCTTCTGACGGAGGCTTCCGATCGCTTCGACCCTCCCGGCATCGGCGGCGAACGAGAGCCGCACGCGTGAGCATGTGCGCCGTCGTGCCGGGGCCATGCTGCGCCCGCCACCGCAACTCACGGTCTCGGCCTGGGCGGAACAGCACCGCATTTTGGGCAGCCGTGCCTCATCCGAACCCGGTCCCTGGCGCACCAGCCGCACGCCTTATCTGCGCGATGTGATGGATGCGTTGTCCGCCGTGCATCCGGCGCGACGGATTGTGTTCATGAAGGGCGCGCAGGTGGGCGCGACCGAAGCGGGCAATAATTGGTTGGGCTACATCCTGCATCATGTCCCGGCGCCGGTGCTCGCGGTGCAGCCAACCGTGGAACTCGCCAAACGCTTCTCGCGCCAGCGCATTGATCCATTGCTGGAGGAAACGCCGGCCCTGCGGGACCGTGTGGCGCCAGCCCGCGCGCGGGATAGCGGCAATACGATGCTGTCCAAGGAATTCCCCGGCGGCATTCTGGTACTGACGGGCGCGAATAGCGCGGTCGGGCTGCGTTCCATGCCGGCAAGGTTTCTGTTTCTGGACGAGGTGGACGCCTATCCCGGTGACATTGAAGGTGAAGGCGATCCGATTGCTCTCGCCGAAGCCCGGGCGCGCACCTTCGGCTGGCGCAGGAAAGCCTTTCTGGTCTCAACGCCCACCATTGCTGGGCGCAGCCGGATTGAACGGGAATATGCGGCCTCAGACCAGCGGCGCTTTTTCCTGCCCTGCCCGCACTGCGGCGCCATGCAATGGCTGAAATTCGAAAGGCTGATCTGGCAGAAGGGCGATCCGCGCAGCGTCCGCTATCATTGCGAGGATTGCGACACGCCGATCGAGGAGCATCACAAAACCGCCATGCTCGCCGCCGGCGAATGGCGGCCAACAGCGGCAGCGGAGAACCCGCACACGATCGGCTTTCATATCTCGGCGCTCTATTCGCCGGTCGGCTGGTTGTCCTGGGAACAGATCGCACGCGATTGGGAGGCTGCGCAGGGCAAGGCCGAGGATCTGAAGACCTTCCGCAACACGGTGCTGGGCGAGACCTGGCAGGATCGCGGCGAGGCACCGGATTGGGAACGCCTGGTGGAACGGCGTGAGGATTTCCGGCTTGGCGTGGTGGCGCAGGAAGCGCTGGTGCTGACGGCTGGTGTCGATGTGCAAGATGATCGGCTGGAATGCGATGTCTGGGCCTGGGTGGAGGGCTATTCCTCCTGGCTTGTCGATCACATCGTTATTGCCGGCAGCCCGCGTGAGCGCGCGCCCTGGGATGCCTTGGCGGAAATGCTGGCGCGGGATTGGCCGCGGGCGAATGGTGGCGCGATCCGCATTGCCAAGGCCTGTGTTGATACCGGTGGCCGCGACACCGCAGCGGTCTATGGCCATCTGCGTCGGCTGCGCGATCCGCGCATTGCGCCGACCAAGGGCGTGGATGGTTGGAATAGGGCTCAGCCGGTGCAGGGGCCGACGCCCGTTGATGCGCTGATCGATGGGCGAAAGCTGCGACGTGGTTTGAAGCTTTGGACGGTATCTGTTTCGACCTGGAAGGTTGATCTCTATCGCCGGCTTTGGCTTGGGCGTGGTGAGGCAGCGGAATTCCCACCCGGCTGGGTGCATTTGCCGCAGGGGATTGAGGTTGAATGGGTCAAGCAGTTGGTGGCGGAGCAGCTGCACCAAGTGAAGGACCGGCGCGGCTTTGTGCGCCAGGAATGGGCTAAGCTGCGGGATCGGAATGAGGCGCTGGATTGCGCGGTGCTGGCGCGCGCGGCGCTGTGGTTGCTGGGTGCGGATAGGTATGGCGAGCGTTTCTGGCTGAGGCTGCGCGAGGATATCGCGAATGCGCCGATCGCAATGCTGGAACATCCCAGGCCCGAGCCAGCGCCGAACCCTGACCCACCGCCAATGATGCGCCGACCTGGTTGGCTTGCGCCGCGGGGCGGTTGGCTGCGCTGATTACTTTCGGGAGGCCAATGCCACAGTGCAGAAAGAAAGGGGTGGCGACCGATACCAAAATTTGGTATATCTTGGCACTAGCCAGGAGGTAGGTCATGGCACGCAATACGTCTGTTTCAATTGGCGATCATTTCGCCAACTTCATCGATGTGCAGGTTCAATCGGGCCGCTACGGCTCCGCCAGCGATGTGGTGCGGGCGGGTCTCCGTTTGCTGGAAGAGCATGAGGCCAAGGTGAAGGCCCTACAGGACGCGCTCATTGTCGGTGAGGAATCCGGCCAACCCGCACCGTTTGACAACGGCGCGTTCCTCAAGCGCATGCGCAGCAAACATGCCAGGTAAAGCCCGGGCTTTTTTGCTGTCGCCCAGGGCGGAAGCGGATCTCGAAGAAATCTGGCTCTACACATATAGAAATTGGTCGATTGAGCAGGCGGACGGCTACCATGCTGCCATCGTAGATGCTTTCGATGGTCTGGCGACCGGCAGAAAAACCGGACGGGTTGTCGATATCCGCGACGGCTACTTCAAATACGCGGTCGGCTCGCATCTTGTGTTTTATCGCCTCACCGAGCGGGAACTTATTGTCGTCCGCGTGCTGCATCAGCGCATGGATGTCGGCCGCCACCTGTAACTGACTGGGCGCGGCGGTGGCCGCCTGAAACACCGCTAGCTTCAGGGTAGCTCTGCGGGCGTGTGAAATACCTCTTCCCTGACGCCCGGTTCGGTGAACCTTTTATCAGCGAGGACAATATGAGTAACGGGGAACTCCACGCGCGCGAGCGCGAGGATCTGGCGCTGCATGTCGAGCGCTGTGCCGAACGCTACACGGCGGTACGCGCGGAGATCTGCGGCCTGCGCAAGCAGACGCGCCGGATTGAGGGCGCGATTTGGGCGATCGTCGCCGGTCTTGTTGCGCTTGGTATTGGTGAAGCGCAGGTCCTGCCTATCTTGCGTGCGCTTTCGCGCGCCGCTGGTGGGTGATCCGCCTTGGATCCCGCCACCCTCGCCTGGGCGCTGGCGCAGCCTGCGGGCAGCCGCGCTGCCGTCCTGGCCTCGGCCTATACTGGCGGCGTTACGCGCGTGACCTTCGAGGGCCGTACGGTGGAATACCGCAGTGTCCGTCGTCAAATCATTTGAGACCGCTTTGCACGCTGTCTAACGGAGTATCTGGCCCATCTGTGGTTGAGGTTAGGCTGCGTTTTGGTGATGCATCAAGCGGCGTTGCTGGATGGTTCTGCGCTTGATGCGCTCACGC
>JADCFP010000157.1 GCA_020249465.1 Roseomonas sp.
GCCTTCATGGGCTATGTGCTGCCCTGGGGTCAGATGTCCTTCTGGGGCGCGACCGTCATCACCAACCTGTTCAGCGCCTTCCCGGTGGTGGGTAACTTCATTGTGGAACTGCTTTGGGGCGGCTTCAGCGTGGACAACCCCACGCTTAACCGCTTCTTCAGCCTGCATTACCTACTGCCCTTCGTGATTTTGGGCGTGGTGTTCCTGCATGTCGCCGCGCTGCACATTACGGGGTCCAACAACCCGCTGGGGATCGAACCCAAGGGTCCGCAGGATACCCTGCCCTTCCACCCGTATTACACGGCGAAGGATAGCGTTGGACTGGTGGTCTATTTCATCGTCTTTGCGGTTTTGGTGTTCTTTGCGCCGAATTATCTGGGCCATCCGGACAATTACATCCCGGCCAATCCGCTCGTGACGCCGCCGCATATCGTGCCGGAATGGTACTTCCTGCCCTACTACGCCATTCTGCGTGCGGTGCCGGATAAGCTTGGCGGCGTGCTGCTGATGTTTGGTTCGATCCTGATCTGGTTCGTGCTGCCTTGGCTGGATCGGTCCCCGGTGAGGTCCATGCGCTTCCGCCCCCTGGCGCGCCCGTTCTTCCTGCTCTGGACGGTGAATTTCCTTGTGCTGCTCTGGGTTGGCGCCAAGCCGGCGGAAGGCGTCTATGTGCTGATCGCGCAGATTTCCACCGCCTATTACTTCGCGTATTTCCTGGTGGTGCTGCCGCTGCTGGCGAAGTTTGAGCGGCCATTGCCGCTGCCAGAAAGTATATCCCGCCCCGTTCTGGGTGGGGGGCCGTTGCCCATGGGCGCGGCGGCCAAGCCGATGGAGAAGGCCTGATCATGCTTCGTTTTTCCTTCAAGGCCCTCGCCCTGGCTCTTGGCCTTTTCGCAACCGTCCCCGCCCATGCGGCGGGGGAGGCCATTCCCATCCCGGATCGGAAATTCTCCTTTGATGGGATTTTCGGCACCTATGATCGCGCCAGCGCGCAGCGTGGCTTCCAGGTTTACAAGGAGGTCTGTGCGGCCTGCCATTCGTTGCGCCTGGTTTCCTATCGCAATCTGCGCGAATTGGGCCTAACCGAGGCGCAGGTTACGGCGATTGCTTCCCAGTTCGAAATCAAGGATGGCCCGAATGATGAAGGCCAGATGTTCGAACGCCCCGGCCGCCCTGCGGATCGCTTCCGCAGCCCCTTCGCGAATGATGCGGCGGCGCGTGCGGCCAATAATGGCGCCCTGCCGCCCGATCTTTCGGTCATGACCAAGGCGCGGGCTGGCGGTGCGGATTACCTGTTTGCCTTGCTGACCGGCTATGTGGACCCGCCGCCCGGCGTCACCGTGATGGATGGGATGCACTACAACAAGTATTTCCCAGGCCATCAGATCGCCATGGGTGCGCCGCTCAACCCCGATCAGGTTGAATTTGCTGATGGGACCTCTGCCTCTGTTGAGCAGATGGCCCATGACGTTAGCACCTTCCTGCAATGGGCCGCCGAGCCGGAGCTTGAACAGCGCCGCGCCCTTGGCGTGAAGATCATCATCTTCCTGACCATTCTGGCCGGATTGACCTATGCGGTAAAGCGCAAGATCTGGGCTGACGTTGAACACTGATCGCTTCTGAAGCGATCCAGGCTAAGGCACGCGCCCCCTCCGGGGCGCGTGTTTTTTTATGCGCAACCAGCGATTTCCATCGGCGCTGGTTCTGCGCTACTGACCTCCGCCATGCAGCCATCCGAACCCGTTGCGCGCTTAAAAGTGCAGGTGACGTTCCTGCGCATGGATGCGCCCCTGACCAGCCCCGCCCCGGCCCTGCCGGCTGATGCGCGGGTGGAATGGGTGCGGCATTGTTCGGTGCCCTTCTATCGCTACCTGTATGATACGGTGGGTGCGCCCTGGCTTTGGTGGATGCGGCGCATCGCAACCGATGCCGAATTGGCGGGGTTGCTCGGCCATCCCTCGGTCAGCGTGCATGTGCTGCTGCGGGATGGCGAACCGGCCGGGTTTTATGAGCTGGATCACCGCAATGGGCAGACCGCGAATCTTTCCTATTTCGGGCTGATGCCCTGGGCGATTGGCACTGGGCTGGGCGCCGCGTTTTTGCGCCATGCAGTGGATGCCGCCTGGCAGATCGGCCTGCCCGCGGTCACGGTGAATACCTGCAATGCGGATCATCCGCGCGCCCTGCCCGGTTATCTGGCGGCAGGCTTTCGGCGGCTGCGCGCAATTGAGGAAGTATGGCCCGTGCCACTTTCCCTTGGCATGGTGATCCCGCCGCATCTGCCGCGCTTGCCGTAGCGCGCGTGCGGCGCTCGATTCCGGAGTGCCTTACAAGGATCCAGGCTGGAAAGCATCGCAGGCGGAAAGCTGGCCCGTTTCCAGCCCTCTGCGGAACCAACGCAGCCTTTGTTCGGAACTGCCATGGGTGAAGGTCTCGGGCTGCACATAGCCCTGTGATTTCCGCTGCAAGGTATCATCGCCAACGGCAGCGGCAGCGCGGAAGCCTTCCTCAATATCGCCGGCTTCAAGGATGCGCCGCGCATCATGGGCGCGCCTGGCCCATAGCCCGGCCAGGCAATCCGCCTGCAATTCAACGCGCACCTGCAATTCATTGGCGGTGCGCTGATCCACACGGCGCTTCAGGCCTTCCACTTTTTCCAGCACCCCCAACTCATTCTGGACGTGGTGCCCGACCTCATGCGCCACAATATAGGCCGCAGCAAAATCCCCCGGCGCCCCAAGCTGGCGCAGCAAACGCCCCATGAAATCCAAATCTATGTAAACGCGCTTATCGGCGGGGCAGTAAAACGGACCCACCTGAGCCTGCGCCGCACCGCAACCCGAACGGGTCGCGCCGCTGTAAAGGACCAGCACCGGTTCCTCATAACGCCGGCCTAGCGCCTGAAAGGCCTCATTCCAAACCTGCTCGGTTTCCGCCAGCACGCGAGAGATGAAGCGCCGCGCCTCATCTTCCGGCAAGCCGGCCTGCCCTGAGGGGGCCTGACGTTGTTCCGAGGCGCTTGGTGGCGGCAGCTGGCCGCCGCCGAGGTTGGTCACATCCACGCCGAGAAACATGGACAGCAGCAGCAGAAGCACGGCGCCAAAGCCGCCGCCTACGGCTAAGCGACCCATACCGCCACCGCCACCGCGCTGACCGCGCCGGTCGTCAATATTCTTGCTGTCAGGTCCATCCAGACGCATGGGCTTATCCCCTAGGATTCAGAATTGCCACGCAAAAGCGCAGCAAGGCTCGGCGTCAAGCCCTGACTTATTCTTCCCTGCGGCTGGGCATAGGAACCGCTCTGCGCCCGCGGCGGGTTCAGCGCCACCAGGGCCTCAGCCAGCTTCACGCCGCAACGAATGCCATCAAACAAGGGCAAGGCCGCGCGACCGGCCAGGCGCTGATCAAAGCCGGCCAGCGCCGCGCCCGCCAGTACCACGGAATCCGCCCCTTGCGCTGCCAGCCCCTCCACTGCGATCCGGAGTTTCTCGGCGACCCCTTCGGGATTGGCGAGAGCCTCGGGCGGGGTTGCATCCAAGCCAGCCAGCGCCGCGAGCCGCGCCGACAGCCCATGGCGCGCGATCAATTCGCGGTAGGGCTCCACATTGCCGAAGGTGATCAGCCCAAAACGCCCGCCCATCATGCAGGCGGTCAGCGCCGCCGCTTCTGTCATGCCCAGCACCGGGCAAGGCATCATCTGCCGCGCCGCGTCCAAGGCAGTATCGAAACTGACCGCGAGCAGCACTGCATCCACGCGACCAGCATGTTCGGCCAAGGCTTCGAGCAAAGCATGGCCGGCAATGACATTCTCAACCCTTGTCGCGATCACCGAAGGACCAAAGCGCGGTGTTGCGCCAATGATCTCGGTCCCCGGCGCTGCGGCGGCGCGCGCCACTGCGGCGCAGGTTTCGGTAATGGCTTCGGTGGTATTCGCGTTGGCAACCAAAAGGCGCATCTCGGGTTTCCTCATTCGGCGAATTCATACCACAGCCAAAGCGTACCTGCGCTTGATCGCACCTGAATGGCGCCAAGTGATTCAATTTGGCGCGACTATGGTTCAGCCACCTTCACGCGAGGCCAATTGGGCGATCTGTCCGCGCATGGCGTCCAGCAGGGACGCCACCTTCCCATTATTGCGCTGAATAACTGCGGAATATTCGCTGCGCGTCGTCAGGCGAAGCGAGGTACCTTCGGCGATCACATCCACAACTCTGGGCTGGCCATTTATCTCGGCCACGCGCCAATCAAGCGTGAATGTCGGATTATTGGGGCGTTCGATCAGGGTGCTGACCAGCGCATCTTCTTCCGTGCGTTGTTGCGAACGTCCGAGCGAGAATTTCACACCGCGATATTCGCCAAAGCGTGACGAGAGATTGCGGATGATGATCTCATCAAAAAGCTTCAGGTAATCCTGCAATTCGGCGGGCGATGCCTGGCGCACATAGCGGCCCAGAATGAAGCGGCCAGTGCCTTCAATGTCTATGGCGGCGCGGAGGATGCTGGCCACCTTGTCGCGCCGCTGCGTCTGGTTCAGGCGCGGATCATTGATGGCGTTCACCAGATCCTGCCCGGCCCTATCCACAAAGGTGGTTGCACGGTTGATATCCATCTGCTGCGCGCGGGCTGGTGTGGCACCAAAAACCACGAGACTTGCAAGCACCAGGCGGCGGGAAAGCAGATCAGGTCGCATCACTGAGGCTCCAGAACGCCTTGACCAAAGCCGATACCACCGGCAGGCGCCACCGCGCCACCAGGGCCATCCTTGTTCAGGATTTCAAAGGTGCGGCGCTGGCGATAGGCTGAACGCAGTGTCGCGTAGGGATCAAGCGAAGTCTTGCGCACCATGTCGAAGGGTTCAAGCAAGGCTTCGCGCGTATCCACCACGGTCATGCCGATGCGTGTATAATTCCACACATCGAGTATTTGCCCTTGGCCGATCAGCGATTGCGGATTGGTGTAGACATCAATCGCGAAGCCCGTCAGGTCGCGCGCTGTTGTGGGGCCAAGCAGGGGAACGAAAATGTAAAAGCCCTCACCCACACCCCAAACGGCGAGGGTCTGGCCCATATCTTCGGAATGGCCATGCACATCATAGCGGCGGCCAACATCCACAATGCCGCCGATCCCAATGGTAGAATTGACGATGAAACGGCCAAGGGTTTCGCGCGCGCGGGTCAGATTGCCCTGCAGCAAATCGCCGGTCAGGATCGTCGGCGTGCGCAGATTGCCCAGCACATTCCGGATGCCGGACCGGACTGGCTTTGGCAGCAAATCCCGATAGGCTTCAGCAATCGGTTGCAGCACTGCCTTGTCTATCGCCTCATTCACTTCGAACATGACGCGATTGGTGGGTTCGAAGGGATCGTTGTTTTCGCGGAATTCCTGCAACGCCTCCGGATCGTCGGCGGGCGGGCGCGCAGCACAACCGGCGAGCAAAACCAGGGCGAGCGCTGAGGCGCTGAGGATGCGGGTGAGAAGCTTCATTGAACCTGTCTTAGCGCAAAAATCATTGGTTCGGAAACCGCTTAATCCAAGGCAAGCGCCCTTGCCAAGATGGCCGTGATGGGCAAAGGGGGGCGGCGTTGCGGAAGGCCCAAGGCCTCACCATTTCGGGATATGTCATGAACAACCTCACCCCTGGCCCCTTGGCCCGCTGGCTGACCGGCCCGCGTTTCAGCGCCCTGCCGGCCCCGGCTGCCCTGCCGGCGCCGCGGCTTTCCTTTGAATTCTTCCCGCCGAAGACAGATAAGCTTGAAGAACAGCTTTGGGCCTGTATTCGGCGCTTGGAACCACTTGGCCCGCGCTTTGTCTCGGTAACTTATGGGGCAGGGGGCAGCACGCAGGAACGCACCCATGCGACCGTGGCCCGCCTGGTGGCGGAAACCAGCCTGACCCCGGCGGCGCATCTGACCTGTGTGGGCGCCACGCGGGATGAGGTGGATGAGGTCGCGCGGCGCTATTGGGCTGCCGGTGTGCGCCATATTGTGGCCTTGCGGGGTGATCCTCCCGCCGGGGCTTCGGAATATGTGCCCCATCCGGGCGGTTATGCGCAGGCCGAGGATCTGGTGCGCGGCCTGAAGCGGATCGGCGATTTTGAAATCAGTGTGGGCGCCTATCCGGAAACCCATCCTGCGGCGCTGTCAGCAGATGCGGATCTGGATTTCCTGAAACGGAAGATTGATGCGGGGGCGACGCGCGCCATTACGCAGTATTTCTTTGAGGCCGAGACATTCCTTCGTTTCATTGATCGCTGTCATGCCAAGGGCATTACGGTGCCGATCGTGCCGGGTATTCTGCCGGTCTCCAATTTCCAGCAGGTGGTCAAGTTCTCGGCCATGTGTGGCGCGAGTGTGCCGACCTGGATGGGTCAATTGTTTGAGGGGTTGGAAGAAGATGCGGAGACACGGCGCATGGTAGCTGCCGTGGTGGCGGCTGAGCAGGCGCGTCTATTGCAGGCCAATGGCGTTGATGAGTTCCATTTCTACACGCTGAACCGCCCTGATTTGACCTACGCCATCGCCCATATCCTGGGTGCCCGCCCGCGCCGGGATTGATTTCGTGGCGGCGCGGGTGCGGGGGCAGCGCCCCCGCTTCTGCCCATGGTTTGTGTTATAGGTTATAGTCATTCCATGCAGACCCTTTTCTCCCCCGCCCAATTGGCCGACCCGGATATTGCCGAGAGCAACCGCATCCTGCGGAGCTGTGTCCATTGCGGGATGTGTACCGCGACCTGCCCCACGTTTTTGTTGCGCGGTGATGAGTTGGATTCGCCTCGGGGCAGGATTTATCTGATCAAGGATATGTTGGAGTCTGGGCGCCCGGCCAGTGAGTTGGAGGTCCGGCATATTGATCGCTGCCTGTCCTGCCTGTCCTGCATGACGACCTGCCCTTCCGGGGTGCATTACATGCATCTGGTTGATCATGCGCGCGCCTATATTGAAAAGACCTATCAGCGCCCGGCGGCTGAGCGTTTTTTGCGGCGATTGCTGTCGTTGGTGTTGCCCTATCCCTTCCGGTTTCGGGTGGCCTTGGTGGGCGCCAGTGTAGCGCGGCCTTTGGCGCGTCTGGTGCCCGGCAAGTCCATGGTGGCGGAAAGGCTGCGCGCCATGCTGCGGCTTGCGCCCAAGCACGTGCCATCACCTTCGGCGCTGGAACGGCCGGGCGTGTTCAAGGCGCAGGGTGAAAGGCGCGGGCGGGTTGGCTTGCTGACCGGCTGCGCGCAGCAGGTATTGGCGCCCTCGATCAATGAGGCGACGATCCGGCTGCTAACGCGCATGGGGATTGAGGTGGTGGTGACCAAGGGTCAGGGCTGCTGCGGCGCGCTTGATCATCACATGGGCCATCATGATCCGGCCATGCGCCTCGCGCGCGCAAATATCGAGGCCTGGTCAGCAGAGATCGCGCATGAGGGGCTGGATGCAATTGTGGTGAATGCGTCGGGTTGCGGCACCACGCTCAAGGATTACGGCTTCATGTTCCGTGAGGAGGCCGTGCCTTTGCGGGAAAAGGCGGAAAAGGTCGCCGCTTTGGCTGCGGATATTTCGGAAGTGCTGACGCGCTTTGGCTATGCGCCAAGCCGGCCAGCGCCGGGGCTGACAATTGCCTATCACGCCGCCTGTTCCTTGCAGCATGGTCAGAAGATCATGGCAGAGCCCAAGGCGTTGCTGGCAAAGGCCGGCTTTACCGTGAGGGAACCGGCAGAAGGGCATATCTGCTGCGGTTCGGCGGGTACCTATAATCTGATGCAGCCGGAAATCGCCGGGCAATTGAAGGAACGCAAGCTCGGCAATCTGGAACGTACCGGGGCGGTGGTGATTGCGGCAGGAAATATTGGCTGTCTGACGCAATTGGGGGATGGCGCGATGCCGGCCATTCATACCGTGGAATTGCTCGATTGGATGGCGGGCGGGCCAGAGCCTGAAGCCCTTGCGAAGCTGCGTGGCTAGATCATGAAGCGCCGCGCCGCCTTGCTGCTGGGCCTTGCCTTGCCAGTCGCGGCGCTGGCGCAAGGCACGCCGCGCACGGCGGAATTGGATCAACTTTTTGCTGTCTTGCGGGAGTCCCGGGATGCGGCGCAGCTTGCCCTGGCGGAAGCGCGCATCAGGCAATTATGGGTGGAAGCCGCTTCACCCGCCGCGCGGCTATTGATGCAGCGTGGCACACGCAATTTGAATGCGCGGCTGCCTGAAGAAGCGATTGAGGATTTTGATGCCGCGCTGACTTTGGCCCCCAATGCGGCAAGCGCCTGGCATTTGCGCGCAGAAGCCTTGGCCGCGCTCGGGCAAGAGCGCGAAGCGGCGCGCGATCTGGCCGAGGCATTGCGCCTGGAACCACGACACTTCATCGCGCTGCAAAGCCTTTCGCGTTTACAGAAGGAAGCAGGCGATGCGCCCGGCGCCTTGCGCAGCATGGAAGCAGCCCTGGCGCTTTACCCAGCCATGCCTGGCGGGGCGGAGGCGCTCCGGCGCCTGAAGGCCGCAGCAGAAGGCGAGGCGCTTTAGAGCGTGTTGCGTTCACACGGGTTCACGCAACTCGCTCTACGCCTTTGTTTTTCGAGCATCTTCACGCGTCCAGATTTTCCATCTGAACGCGATCTGCTCCAACGCGTTTCGCCGACTATTTCACCGCATAGACATCGTAGCACGGCCCGGAGGGCGGGCGTTGGCCAACGCCAACTGCGATAATCCTGTTCATCCAGGCCAGATCGGCTGCGCCGGTTTCAAAGCGGATCAGCGTGCGGAAGTAAATCTCCGATGGATCAAGGGTTTCACCCGCGGCAAGCTTCGCGAGTGCGGCGGGTGAACCGTGGCGAATGCCATTATAGGCGAGATAAACCATGCTGCCTGAAGCCGCACGAATGGTAAGCCGGACATCAATCTGCGCCGACCCATCCGCGTCCACGCGCAACCAATCCGCCGCTGATCCGGGCATGATTTCGCCAGTCAGCTTGGGGCCAGCCACAGTACCGCCCGTCACGGGCACGATGCGGAGCTCCCCATTGCGGGTCGCGCCGATCATTTGGGGCGTGCCAACGCCCAGGGTCATACGGAACAGATATTCGGAATGCAGGGGCAATGGGGTCATGAGCGTTCCTCCTTGAGCCGCATGATGCAACGGCAGCCGGGGTGGCGCCAGTGCTGGAAGACTTTCTGTGGCTTCAGATCATGTGACGAGAAATTCAAAAAATTTATTTCTATTTTTGGTTGAATTAGAAAAAATTATGCGAAATTATTCGTGTTTTCGTTTGTTTTATCTTTAATTTACCTTTAATAAGCATTCGTAAACCAAATTGTTGCGGAGCAGTTTGTGATAAACGCTGTCCCCCAGAAGCAAGGCTGCCGATACCTATCGGTCCACGAAGGCGTCGCTGCTGACCGCGCATGATCAACTTCGCGAAATTTCTTCTGACCCCAGGGCAAACCACTGCCTTATCCGGGCTGATTGAAACCGATTGGGATTATGGCCGCGTCGTTTATTTCAGCGCGACCTTCACTTTGGCCAGGCAAGCTTCGCCCTCGGGCCTGGCCGAGGCGCTTCCTTCCACCCTTCTACAGCAGGGCGCGATCTCAGCCGCCGATATCGCCATCTCCGCGGATTGGGGCTTTCATCTCTATAATCAGGGCTCCATCACAAATCGTCTTTTTGTCACACTTGCTGAAAGCGGCCAGCTTGCCGATGGGCGTTATGCCATCCTTGGCAGCGCCCATGCGGATGAGCTTTACAATGCCGGCCAGATTGCAGGTGCGGTCAGCCTTGATGAGGGAAATGACCTGCTGGATGGTCGCAGCGGCAGTATTCTTGGTGTCATTGAAGGCGGTGCCGGCGATGATACGATGCTTTCAGGCAAGGCTACGGAAACCCTACTCGGTGGTGAGGGGCAGGATTGGCTGGATGGCGGTGATGAAGCCGATAGTCTTTCGGGCGGGGCCGGCGATAACCGAATTGTTGGCGGGACTGGTAATGATAGCGTCACCAGCGAAGATGGCGATGACGTGCTGGCGGGCGATGCCGGCGATGATTGGCTGCAAAGCGACCGCGGTAATGACAGCCTCTCAGGTGGTGAGGGCGCGGATACGCTGCTTGGCGGTGATGGTGATGACACACTTGCCGGTGGTGCGGGCGATGACCTGCTGGAAGCTTGGGATGATCGGGACTTGGTTTGGGGCGGTCATGGCCATGACACGATCACCGCCTGGGGCGGCGGCGACAGGCTTTTTGGCGATACGGGCAATGACCTGATTCAAGGCATAGGCGGAGCATTCACCCTTTCCGGCGGCACGGGCGCTGATACGCTTTCAGTCTGGGAAGACTGGGTCGCCGATGATCTACTTAATGGTGGCGCTGGCGCGGATAGCTTGAGCGCCGGCGCTGGCAATGACACTTTGATCGGCGATGGTGGCGCAGATACCTTGGATGGCGGCGCCGGCGATGACCTTATCCTGGTCGGCACGACCAGCCCTCAGGATATCCTGAGCTTTTTCGCCCTTTAGCTGGCCCCCTCCGACCCGCCTGCGCGGGCGCCAGCCGAAAAGCCGGTCCGCGATATTGGCCGTGCCTCCGCTTGGCAATTTCACCCATCCCGTGGCGGATTTCCGGATAGTCCGGCACGCATTCGCGCCGGACCGTTTTCGGATCAACACCGACCAGGAGGCAGGCACAGCGTTGCGAGAGTTCATGAGCCCGCACCGGCTTCAGCGCCGCCTCCCGCCGCGCCATCGGCGCGCATCAGATACGTCAAGCCCACCAAACTTGGCCTTCACCTTCTAGAAGCTCGCAGGGCTCAGGCCGTATTTGCGACAGACATCCGCCGTCGCCAGCCCAGCCTCTTGCCCCTTCAAAAAATCGGGCAGACTCTACGTCAGAATGCGGGAACTTTCGGGGGGCAGGTCAGAGTACCATCGGGCAGGATACAAGGTTTTGCGAACAATGGGGGTCTCTCCATGACCGCCGTGCCATCACGACGGAGCCATCCAAACGAGTGGCGGGCCTAGCCGGGCGGCGGTCATTCTCGGAGGCCAACGCTGGGCTGATCCTGGATAGACGCCGCGACCAACAGCGAGACGCTGCGGCACGACGAGTAGGGCCGCGAACTCCAAGCCAAACCGATCTGGTACCATAGTAGCACCAAAATGCCTTTCCGAGGAGTTTTTTGCAAAGTAGGCGACGCTAACCCATTGAAAACTGGTGCCGACTCGGGGAATCGAACCCCGGACCTACTGATTACGAATCAGTGAAATACCAGTTTTACGGCGTTTCACAGCGTCTCATGGGCCTTCTTAAGATATTGTTTTTCCTTATTTCTTTTCTAACGTCGTCTCACCCCATCTTTCCTAAGCGCAGGCAATCTGGCACCATAGTGGCACCACGGATTCAGCCTTTGGGACCTAATGACTCTAACCGATATCATTCTCAAAAACGCGAACCAGGGCGACATTCAGCGCGAGGCAGGGCTTGAGTTTCGGTTCTTCGCCAAAGGGCAAGCGAGCGTCCGCTACGTCGGGCGGATCCGCGGATCCGGGCGGCGTGTGGCGATCAGTCTTGGCCGATATCCCAAACTCAAGCTGGCAGAGGCACGCGAGCTGGGCAGGGAGAAAAGGCGCCTATGCGACGCGGGAATAGATCCTAGGGTGGTGAGAGAAGCCCGTGCGGCGGAAGATCAAAAGCTGCTGGGACCGCTCGTGGAGCAATATCTGGAATCACTCCCTGAAAACCGCCCTCGGACGATCAGCGACAAGCGGGCCACCCTAACGCTGGCATTGCGTGATTTAGCCAAACGTCCCGTGAAACGCATCACAAGATCAGATATCGCCCGATTGATGGACGCATACAATGATAAGCGCGCGGCGCGGCGCAAATTGTTTTCATATCTCTCCCATTTTTTAAGCTGGTGCCAAGACCGCGACCTGGTTCAAGACAATGTGTGTCGACAGATTAGGCCCCCCAAGCCGGTTGAGCCGCGTGATCGCGTGCTGACTGATGATGAATTGGCTGCTGTTATGAACCTTCAAGGGAGTGCTTGGGGTACGATGCTCCAATTCATTCTATTGACCGGTATGAGAGGCGGTGAGGTCTGCAAAATGCGCCTGGAGGAGCTGGATTTGCGGCGCGGTGTATGGAATGTGCCTCGAGCCACGATGAAGCAAGGCAAACCACATGCGGTGCCATTATCCAACGCAGCACGAAAAATCATCAAATTGCAGCTGGAACAAAATGGCGAGGCATGGGGGCCTTACGTGTTTGGTGTTGGAAGTAGAGGCGAGCGCCCTTACAATGGTAGAAGCAATGGAATTGAAGAGGTGCGCCGCCTGACAGAGACGACAGGTTGGGCAGGACATGATTGCCGCCGCACTTCAATTACCATTATGCAGCGCCTAGGGATTCCTAGGGAAGTTCGCGCACGAATCACCGGACATGCCCTACCGCGAGACGGTGCTTCAGCCTATGAACATTACGATTTTAAAAAGGAAACCCAGGAAGGAGTGGAGAAGCTCGCTGACGAGCTCGAGCGGATTAAGCAGAGTAAACCCGTTGTGTGACCAAGAAAAACTTTCCACAAGGTACCCTCGTTCTATCGTGGGTTAGCCCCCAAATGAGTGGAAACATATTTGCAAGCTAAATGAGAAAACGTCTGGACCCATAGGCGCTGAGGCCGGACACGCCTCCACTGCGGGCATTCGCTACACAGGCAAGCCCCAGGCGGCCTATTCGGCGGCCAAGGCGGTGACGCGTCCCCTGGATTGTAGCCATCTTTTGGTAGAGAATGTTTCTCATGCTCTGCTCCCTGAAGAGGGAAACATTTCAGGGGCGCATGTCATCAGCGTTTCGGGAACAAATTTGGTAGCGCTTTCACGAGATTCTGAGAAACCCCATTTCTTTCATCTCCTTGCAATCATTCGGTCGTGGCTCTGTCATTGGGCGCTGTTATCCGGATGAACCATTCTTGAAGAGAGAGGTTCATCATGTTGAAGCTGCGTCATGTTTTGTTGGCGTCCGCGCTTTGTATCTCTGCCCCAGCGTTGGCAGATCAACGCTTTGAGGCAACATTGGCTGGTCACGCTATTCTTCCCGCCTTCACCATGACCCTGCCGCCCGCCGATGCACCGCGTGATGCGTTGGTGTCCGGCAAGTTTGCCGGGCCCGGCAATTTGCGTGTTGACGCCCCCGGCAGCATCATGGGCGATACCGGAGCCATGCACGGCAATCGCCAGACTGGCATTGCCTTCCCC
>JADCFP010000158.1 GCA_020249465.1 Roseomonas sp.
GGAATGGTGCTTGCGCGTGGCACGACGAATATCGCGGACCAGCTTTTCAGCTGGCACCCGCGCCGGTAGGGCGGATGATTTCTGGCTCATCTTCACTCTCCTTGGGGTTACGATGAGCCAGAAATCCTCCGTTATTCAAATCGCCAATTTTGTCCCATAGGCGCTGACGCCGGACACCTCAGGGACCGAATCCGTATTATCATTCTCGGAAAGTCAACTGGATTGGTGAGTCAATACCACGGAGCAATTTTGGAAAGGATCTCCTGAACTCTTTTGGGGCATTCCTCACCATCTGCCGTATTGAAAAGAACAACGCAGAGCAACGCATTAAGGCGATGCGACTAAACAATTGGCAGCCGGAAACGATTACTGCAATTGTGACCCCAAGCACGGGGACACAAACACCGGATGGTTCTAACGTTGTCGATACGGATACTATTGATTTAGAGGAAGCTGGATTGGATCAAATCGCCAGAGTAATCGAGGCAAAATTCAAGCAACACGCCTTTACTCGGCTTATTGAAGGTATACTGAAAGCACAAGGTTATACCACCTACCGAAGCCCCGAAGGCGCCGACGGAGGGGCAGATATTTTGGCAGGCTCGGGACCCTTCGGATTCGGATCACCAAGATTATGTGTGGAGGTGAAGTCGGAAGCCAACCCGATAGATCGCCCATCAGTCGACAAGCTTATGGGCGCGGTAACGAAATTCGGTGCCCAGGAAGGACTGTTTGTTTCTTGGAGTGGCTTTAAGCCAAATGTTCAGAAAGAGCTCGCGGCGAGTTTTTTTCGCGTGCGACTTTGGTCACAGACAGAAATACTCGATGCGCTCTTCGAAGTTTATGATCGTCTTGATGAGGAATTAAAGGCGGAGCTCCCATTGAAGCGTATCTGGACCGTCGCTATTCCAGAGGATTGATCTAAACAGTCATGACACTGACGGCGATCCGCAAAGTTCTGATTGGCCTTGCCTTCATAGCCTTACTTCCTGGTGCTTCGCAGGCGCAATGGCGGGAGCCACCGCGCACAATGAAATCTGGGCCGCAGCGCTACACGGATTGTCGTGTTGTGGATGGCGACACGCTCGCTTGCCGCCAGGGGCGGGTGCGCTTACGCGGTGTGGATACGCCGGAGCGTGGCGAGAGTGGTTACCGCGCTGCCCAGCAAGAGCTGCGACGTCGGACACCCGGACGTACCGTGACGGTGGTGCCGCATCATCGGGATCGCCATGGACGGATTGTGGGTGATGTTTACTCACGTGGCCAGAATGTCGGGCGGTCGATGAACGCTGATGGCTACTCAAAGCCACGCGGGGCGAGGCGTTGAACGATCCAGCACTGCGACACGCACCTTTGATTTCGATCGCGCAGGACAATCAGGCTTCGAACCTGCGCTACTGCTGAGTAGTGGTGTAATCAACCTTCCGCTCCCCCCACGTCACCGCCCTCCCTCAGCCCCGCCCGCGCCGCCTTATCAGTCGCGGCGGCGCCGCGCAGGGGCAACCCACTCGCGCGGCCGTGCACCTGGCAGTGCCTGCTCGCGCTGGGCAATGGCCGTGTCGGGGGCGTTCGTGAACACGCCATTCACGCCGTTGCGGAACATCGTCGCGTGCAGGTCTGGATTGGCGTTGGACAGGGTATAAACATGCACGAACAACCCCGCCGCGCGCAGCCTTTGCAGGCAATCCGCATCAGCTTGTGCAGCCTGGGTGCCAACGCCATCTGCGCGCGCGGCAATCGCTGGGATATCCGCCCTGGTCGGGCATTGCGGTGAAAGCTGCACCACCGGCAGCGATGATTGGCGCGAGAGGTAGGCCACCACCTCACCATCGAAAGATTGCAGAATGACATTGCCGCGGCGGCCGTCGAACAGCCTGCCATGGCGAGGATGCGCGAGCTCGGCCAGCATCGCATCCGCCAAAGCGCGGTTGTAGCTATTGAGGCCCTGGCCGATAGTCTTCACCTCCGGATAGACACCCACGATGCGCCCGGTGGATGCGTGGAGCGTGCGCAACTCGTCCAGCACCTCGGCGAAGCTCGGCACCCGCAAGCCTGCTGGACCGGCCCCGGGCGGCGCATAGGCCGCGCCCCCGCGAGAGATGGCCTGCAAGCCTTGCAACTGTCTGAATGTGATTTGATCGATGTTGCTCGGCAGGGTGGGGTGGGATGCGATATTCGTGGTCGCGCCGAGCGCGCGGTCGTGGCGGGCCACCGCGATGCCATCTGCGGTCAGCAGCAGATCGGGCTCAATGAAATCGGCGCCCTGCCGGATGGCTAGGCGATAGGCCTCCATCGTGTGTTCGGGCAGGTATTGGCTGGCACCGCGATGGGCGATGACCAGCGGGCGCTCTCTGGCCGATTGGGCTGCAGCGTTGCACGTGAGCGCAACTAACAGAGCCAGGGTGAGACTGGAGAGATGCGACGGCATGGCGCTTTCTATACTCTGTTCCGGTCCTTGGCGTTGATGAAAAGCCTAGCCCGGCGGAAGCGCCCGAGACAATTGCCGCCGCCCGTCGTTTGGCCGCCGATAAGCGGCGCAGGTCAAGACAATGGGCAGCCTGTCTGTTGTATCCATTCCACAGGAAACGGCTCAAGCAGCCCCGGCAACGTCACCCCCTTTGGCTGCCTTCCGTCCAGGATCGCCTCAACCATTCCCGGCGCCAGCAGCGTCAGCCGCAGTACCCGCGAGACATAAGACGGGTTGATTTTCTCCGCGGCCGCCAGCTCGGCGACGGTCGCGTGCCGGCCTGTTTCGATCATCCGGCGCCAGCGAAAGGCCCGCGCCAGGGCTTTGACCAGCGTGATGTCCACATTTGCCGGCCCCTCGATCGCGTTTCCTTCTGGCGTGAGCACCAGCTTGCGCCCACTGGGCAGCTTCCGGGGTGCCAGCGGCACGCGGATGGTCAGCATTTGCGCCTCGCCGGTCATGCGGCGGCCCTCGCCCATTCGGCGCCAGGGGCGGCCAGTTCCCGCGCGAGGCTGGCCAGCCCGTCCAACTTCATCCGTACATCCGCGCCATCAGTCCCAAGGTCCACACGATCCACCAAAAGCCGGAGGATCCGCGTCTGTTCGGCGGGGAAGAGCTCCTCCCAAAGCGGGTCGAGCCGCTCCAGCGCCAACCGGGCCTCGTCCTCTGTCAGGCCCGGCGCCGCCAACCGTGCCGCGCGCCAGGCGCCCAGGACTATCTCTGGCTGGCGCAGCAGGCCGCGCAGCTGCGCGATCACGATGCCCTCGATTTCGCCGGCAGAGATGCGCGCAATGGCCGGCCCGTCTGCGGCGCTGCCCTTCAGCACCGACTGGCTGACATAGTAGCGGTATCGCTGGCCGCGCCGGCCCCGCGTATGCGTGGGCGACATGGCCCGCCCATCGCTGTCAAAGATCAACCCACGCAGCAAAGCAGGAGTCTGGCAGCGCGTCCGGTTGGCGCGTGTTCGTGGGCTGATGGTCAGCAATGCATGGGCGGCGTTCCACAGCGCTTGCGGCACGATGGCAGCATGCTCGCCGGGATGCGACTTCCCCTTGTGCATCGCCTCGCCCAGATAGGTACGGTTGCTGAGCACGCGATAGACGTCGCTTTTTGTGAAGGGGCGGCCGCGTTTGGTGGTGGCGCCCTCGGCGCGCAATGCCTGTACCAGCTTCGTGCCGGATTCCGTCTGAGCAAAACCCTCAAAGATGCGCCGCACCAGCGCGGCTTCGGCTTCGTTCACGATCAGCCTGCGGTCCCGCGCGTCATAACCAAGCGGCACAAAACCACCCATCCAGATGCCGCGCGCCCGCGAGGCCGCCACCTTGTCGCGAATGCGCTCCCCGATCACTTCCCGTTCGAATTGCGCAAAGCTGAGCAGGATGTTCAGCGTGAGGCGCCCCATGCTGGTGGTCGTGTTAAAGGACTGCGTGACGGAAACAAACGTCACGTTATTCGCGTCGAACACCTCCACTAGCTTGGCGAAATCCATCAGCGCGCGCGACAAACGGTCGATCTTATAGACCACCACAACATCAATCAGGCCGCGCTCGATATCGGCGAGCAGGCGTTTCAGTGCTGGCCGTTCCAGCGTGCCGCCGGAAACACCGCCATCATCGTAACGGTCGGCCACCAATACCCAGCCTTCGGAACGCTGGCTGGCAACATAGGACTCACACGCCTCGCGTTGCGCATCGAGGGAGTTGAATTCCATATCGAGCCCTTCTTCGCTCGACTTGCGCGTATAGACGGCGGCGCGGATTTTCTTGACCGTGGCCGGCATGGTGGCGTCGGCGGTGAGTTTGCGCTTCATGCCAAACCTCTCTTGTTTTTCAGGCCAAAGAACACCCAGCCATTCCAGCGCGTGCCGGTGATGGCGCGCGCGATGGCGGAGAGCGATTGATAAGGTCGGCCCTGATATTCATAGCCATCCTGCAACACCGTGACGGTGTGCTCGACACCCTGGAATTCACGGATCAACCTCGTGCCGGCGATTGGCTTATCGTCGCCACGGATACGGCGCACTGCCACTTTGCCGCCGTCGAATTGCTCGCCCAGCTTCTCAAGCCGTGCAAGGGTTTCAGGCTTCAGACCGCCATAGGCCAGTTCCTGAATGCGATAGCCCAGCCGGCTTTCAAGGAAGCGCCGATTATAGGGTGGTGGCTCCTTGCCAAAGAGATCGCGCCATTGCTGCTTCAGTTCGGGCGTCGCGGTGGTTTTGAGCGCCGCCAGCCGACCGAGCACATCGGCTTGCGGAATGGCGGGGATGCTCGGCGTCGGCGTGCTGCCGGCTTTTGATTTGGCAGTGCGTGTCATGCGTTTCTCCGGTTAGTCCGGTTCGCATCACGACGCTGGGGTGCCGGAAAGTGTAGTCGAATTTCTCCACTTGCTGCTGGCACTGGCGCTTCTCGCGCGGCATCGCGGCTGCGGAGCCGCAGCAGGCCGCGGGCGAGGATGTCGCAGACCTCGCGGAGGTGCGCTGGCAGGTGGGGATTCGCATGTGGCAGGGGCATCGCGGCTCCGCGTGGGTTTCCTGCCATGTAATTACGTAAATCGGGCCGGGTTTTTCTCACGGCCTCGCGCGGTGTGGCTCAGGCGGCCTTGTCCTGTGCCTCCGGCCCAAAGATGGTCCAGAATTTCCTGAGGCGCCGCTTCAGGGTGCTTTCATCCGGCACGCGGCCGCCCTTGGCGATGTACCAGCCCTGGATGTGGCGAATGAGCGCCCCAAAGGATGGCGGCACGCCGTCAAAATAGACCAGCCGAAACGCCTCAAGCTGTGCTTCTTCCCAATCATAGGCGGTCGGCGCGCGCCGCTTTTCCTGACGCCCGATAGGTGCCGCGTCTTCAAGCGATTGTTCAAAGGCGAGGTAGCGCGTCAGTTCTTCGTGCCGCAGCCCGACATCCTCGCGCGTGACCAGCCGGCCAGAAGCATTTGATTTGCTGTCGATGAGCCGTCGATAATGGCCTTTCTCTGCCGCAAGCAAGTTGATCGTGTGCGAACCAGCGCGCAGGACTTCCCAACCATCCTCAGGGCGCAGGTCCACAAGGCCATGGACGAAATTTTGGCATAGCGGCACGTGCGTGCAGCCAAAATCGAGCCCTTGCTCAAGAATCCCATCTTCCACCAAAATCCCACCCAGGGCGGCAGAAAGCAGCAGCTTTCTCTCAGCAACCAGGACAGCCATGTCCAACATGGAAAGCCCGAGCCGTTCCTTCGCCTCGTGGATTTGATAGAAAAGCTTGTTTTTCGGCGTGGCAGGCATGCCGCCCTCCCTTCACCCCAAGCGCCTTGCCCGCAAACGCCGATAGGCCAGCACGACGCGCCCCATGTCCTTGCGCATATCAGGCGGCAGGCGCTGTGACTCGATGAACAACTCATCCATGGGAATGCCAAGAATGGCAGCGACACGCTCGACCAACTCATCACTCGGTGGCCCATCAATGCCGCGCTCAACCCGCGACCAATAGCCGGGCGATATGCCAAGCCTTTCGGCCATATCATTCAAACTGATCATCAGCGCCGTTCGGCGCGCGCGCACAACATCCCCAAAAGGCATCACATTCCCCCTTCCACCAGGCCGTAACGCGAAAGCCGCACGGCAATGAATTTCTCCGAAACACCGAAATCACCGGCGAGTACTGCGAGCACGCCCGCCAAAGCCTCGGCACCATTCGAAGCCGCGACGATCGGGCTTGCAGGCCTTCCCAGATGCGGGCCGCGACAAAGGCGCAGGCCCTCGCTTCGCGCATGCGCCAATAGCCGCGTGTGCAAAGGCACAGGCGGGACCAACAAGGCACCCATGAATTCATTGGCGCGTGCCTCAGCGCCGCGCCCTGCACGATCAAGCGCACGCGCCGATTGCGCTACGGCGCGATAGCCATGCTCGCCACGCTCCAACGCCGCCGGCACATCAAACAGCAAATGGCCCAATTCATGCGCGGCTGTGCTCAACGCCAAATCAGGGCGATGGGCTGTCATGACGCCATTGATCGCAAGATACGCCCAGCCGGGTTCATCGGCGTCGATGTCACATAGGCCAAGAACATCCTGGCCAGCCTCATCACTGAGCGCCCGATCCAATTCCCAGGAGACCGCCAGGCAACGCCCATTCACCTCAACCCAGCGGCAGGTCTCGACCAGGGCTGGCAGGGTCAGGGCAAGCTCGTCGGGCGCGCGGGGAATTTGCCGACGCACCTGCGCGGCCACGGCGCGGATCTCGGGCGCAGCCCTTTCCGGCTGCGGGCTGAAGGCCGTTTCTCTGGCATAGGCGATCACAAGCGGCATAGGAACAAGGTCCCTGGTCTATCCCTGGATAGGAAACTGTAGGTTCACTTTATGTTCCCTCCATCCAGAGAGTCCAGCCCCAATCTGACCGGCACCGGGGATGCAGTGGGGGGTGCAAGAGGGGGTGCAATGCCCTCATGGGCCTGACCCCCTGCACCCCCTGTTTTTCCTATCTAAGCCATTGATCCATATGGGGGTTCATCGCGCAGAAACGCGCTTCGACGCACCCCTTTTGCACCCCCTTGCACCCCTTTGCACTAGTCGCACCCCCGGCGGCTCGGCTCGCCTTGGCGCATCGAAATCAGCCAAGCGCGAGAGGTCGCAACATGAACAGGCAACAGAACATCGCCCCCGAACTGCCTCAGAAATGGGAGAAAAGTCAGCTTGAGGATGCCCTGAAACTGGCCCGCATTTGTGCCGCCAAAGCCGCCCGCAAGCGCCGAATCGCCGCTGCTGACCGGGATGACTTGATCCAGGACATCCTGCTCGCCCTGCTGCAGGCCAGCGGCCATTTCGACCCGGCGCGCGGTTCCTGGGGCGGCTTTGTCACCATCATCGCCCGCCGCGCCATCGCCGATCAGGCGCGCCGCCCAAGCGCCCCGCCGTCCATCTCGCTGGACAGCAAGGAGGCCGCCGGGATCCTGCGCAGCCTTGCCGCACCGGCGCATGACCCGGAAGCCCATCTCGCCATGACGCGCGCGGCGGATGAAATGCCCGAAGCGCAGCGCGCATTGCTGCGCAGCATTATTGCGCATCGCGACATCGCGGCAACGCGCGCGGCAAGCACTGTCTCCACCGCCACCTTCTATCGCGACCTAAAGGAACTGCGCTGCTGGCTGCGCATCCTGGGTGCATCGCCATGCGCAACGCGCACCACACACCGCGCCGCGACTGTGTCTTTTAGGCCGTGAGAATTTTTGGCGCGCAAATACGTAATTACCCAGTGAGCCCCACATCATCACGGAGGACCACATGATGCTCCCGCAAGATCCAGATCAAGCGTCGCTCGCTGACGCGGCTGATCTGGCAGCGCTGCTTGATCTTGTCTTGGACGAAAACACCCTCTGCGACCGTTTTGCCGATGCGACCGCCAGTGATGCCATCACCTATCATATCGGCATGCTGGCGCGTGATCGGGACAAGGTTGCGACAAAGCTTCTGCCCGAACGCCGTGACGCATTGGAATTGGTCGCGCGTCGTGCCCTTGCCATGGCCGAGGCCGGGCTGTGCCACCTGCTGCAGCGGCGCATGGATACGGAATGCTTCGCCTATATCCTGGTGGTGCGGCCACGCAGCACGAATAGCCGCGGCATGGCCCAGGCCGCGCTGCTGCAAAAGCTGCAGCGGGGGATCGCCTGATGCACGCGCTCCCCAACCGCCCTACGCTCGAAGCGATCCGCCTCATGCCACTCGGCGATATTGTCGCCCTGCCGGCGGAACACCTTGCCTTGCTGCAATCCGATGCCCGCGAGGCGGCTGATGCAGCCAAGCGCATGCAGGCATGGATCGAAAGCGCCATCGGGCTTCGCTACCAGCAGCGCGCCATCGCGGCACGCGGTATGGCCGGCAAGGATACCGGCACGGTGCGCTTTCAGGATGGCGCGGTGGAAATCACCGCCGAACTGCCAAAGAAGGTGGAATGGGATCAGGCCAAGCTCGCGCGGCTGGCCCAGGAAATCAGCGCCGGTGGCGAGAACCCGCGCGATTACCTTGAGATCGCCTTCAAGGTTCCCGAGCGCGCCTATACCACTTGGCCCGAGCGCATCCGCAAAGCTTTCGAACCGGCACGCACCGTCCACACCAGCCGCCCGACCTATCGCCTGACGTTGCTCAGCGAAACCGCGCAGCGTGATGGCGTTGCATTGGCCGGCCCCCACCCCAGCAGCGAAGGGTCAAACTGATGGCATTGCGCATTGTCACGGCCGATGAACGCCTTTCGCGCGCGGCCAATAAAACCACGCTGGCATTGTTTGGCCCAAGTGGTGTCGGCAAGACATCGCAGCTCAAAACACTGCCTGCTGCCGAGACGATCTGCATCGACCTCGAAGCCGGTCTGAAATCCGTCCAGGATTGGCGGGGCGACAGCATCCCCATCCGCCGCTTTGACGATGCGATCGCCATCGCCTGCCTGATTGGCGGCGTGAACCCGGCCGCCGATCCGAATGGGTTTTTCTCCGAGGCGCATTACCAGCACCTCGCCACCGCACATCCCGATCTGGTACGGCTGATCGCCGGCAAGTCCATTGTCTTTCTGGACAGCATCACCGATCTGACGCGCCAAGCCATGGCCTGGGCCAAGACGCGGCCCGAGGCGTTTTCCGAAAAGACCGGCAAGCCCGATACGCGCGGCGCCTATGGCTTGCTGGCGCGTGAAGTGATCGGGCTGCTGAAGCATCTGCAGCACGCCCCCGGCAAGACCACCATCATGGTCGGCATTCTGGAACGCGTCACCGATGAATTCGGCCGCGTCACCTGGCAGCCGCAAATGGAAGGCGGCAAGGCCGCGCGCGAATTGCCGGGCATTGTCGATCAGGTCGTGTCCATGGGCCTGTTCCAGCGCGAGGGCGATGCCTGGCGCCACGACCCCGAACGCGGCAGCGAGCGCCGATTGGTCTGCTGTGCCGGCAATAGCTTCGGCCTGCCCGCGAAGGATCGCTCCGGCCGCCTGGATGAAACCGAGCCCGCCGATCTCGCGGCCTTGCTCCGCAAGATCAACACCGCCCCCACCACAATCGCTTGAGCCGAAAGGAAGCACCCATGCTTGACATGAATGATGCGGAATTGCCGCGCAATAATGACCTTTTGCCAGATGGCAGCTTTGTCAAAGTCATCATGCAAATCCGCCGTGGCGGGCTGGATGGTCATAACGAGGCTGATCGCGGGCTGCTCAAGGGCGCGAAATCGCCCAGCAGCGATGTGCGCATGCTGGATTGCGAATTCACCGTGTCGGATGGCCCGCTGGCGCGGCGGAAATTCTGGCAGACTTTTACCGTCATCGGCGGCAAGCTGGACGATAATGGCGTCTCGATCGGCTGGAAGATCTCCAAGGGCATGTTCCGCGCCATGATCGACAGTGCCTTGGGCCTGGATCCGCAGGATATGAGTGAGGTGGCACGCGGCAAGCGCATGCTGCGCGGGCTGTCTGACCTGCATGGCATCACCTTTGCGGCAAAACTGCGTGTCGAGCCTGCGAGCGACGCCCGGTATTCCGAGACCAACAAGATCGACCGCATCCTGCTCGCGAGCGACCCCGAATACGCCAAGGTGATGGCCGGTGAGAGCGTGCCGCCCGCGCCAACGCCGCGACCGCAGCGTGCGATAGCCAGCGCGCCAGGCAGCGCCGCACCGGCATGGGGTTCACAAGCGGCGCCCAGCCCCGCAGCCGCGCCCGAACAGGCGCCTGCCTGGGCAGCGCCCGCACAACCCGCGCCTGCCGCACAACCGGCGCCACCGCCCGCCGCAAGCCCGGCCTTTGCCAATGGTGGCCCTGCCTGGCTGAACGGGTAATGCGCCCATGCCGCCCCGCCGCTGGTCGCGCCGCGCAACACCGCGCGTCGCGGCCAAGCCCCCAACAGCACTGCCAGGCTGCACGCCGGAGGATCAGGTGCTGCGCCTTACCTGCGCGCTCTGCGCACGTGAGGCACGGGGCTTTGGCTATATCCACCAACTGCGCATTGGCGAGTTTCCGCATTACCGCTTTTGCAGCATGGCCTGTTCAAAAGCAGGCAGCGCACTCGCGCGGCGGATGGGCGGCATGATCGACAAGACCCCCTTGGAGGAAGCCGCCATCAAGGCCGCGCGCCGACCGCTGGCAGAGGTGCTGCAGGAGCTTGGCCTGCTCACGGCCTTTCATGACCGCAGCGCAGCCGAGATCGATCGCATCATCGAAGCCTGCGTGGATGGCTTTCAAGCAGCCATGCAACGCAGCGTCGCTGAGCGCGATCCATTCGACGATCCTATTCCTTTTGGAGGCACCCATGCTGCTTGATCTGAACCACCACTCAGGGCTGATCTATGGCATTGCCGCCGATGGCCGCGCCGATACCACCGCACGCGTCAATGCCCATATCGATGCGGCCATTACCGCGCGCAACCAGCGTCAGGCACCACGCGATTATCTCGGCGGCAGCCGCATTGGCGAGGAATGCGCACGCAAGCTTGTCTATGAGGTGACGCACACACCCAAGGACACCGGGCGGGATTTCCCCGCGGGCATTCTCCGCATTTTTGATGCTGGGCATCAGATAGAAGCGCTTGCCATTCGCTGGTTGCGTCAGGCTGGCTTTGACCTTCGCGACCGCAATGCCGAGGGCACACAATTTGGCTTTACCGCCGCCGGCGGCAAGCTGCGTGGCCATGCCGATGGGGTGATCGTCGCCGGGCCCGATATCGGCATTCGCTGGCCGGCGCTTTGGGAATCAAAAGCGTTGGGCCAGAAATCCTGGACCGATCTGGTCAAGCACGGGCTGCGCCAATCAAAGCCGATCTATTTCGCGCAGGTGCAGCTTTACATGGCCTATTTCGAATTGGAGATGGCGCTACTCACCGCCGTCAATCGCGACAGCCTCGCTTTGCATCATGAGGCCGTGCCCTTTGACGCCGCCGAAGCACAGCGCCTGTCCGATCGCGCGGTTGATGTGCTCCGCGCCGCCGAGGCCAGCGAATTGCCGCCCCGCATCGCCGCACAAGCCGATTTCCACCTCTGCCGCGCCTGCCCCTATGCGGCCCGCTGTTGGGAGAGACAAGCATGAGCTTTACACCCTCACCGCAACAAGAAGCCGCCATCAAGGCGATTGTCGATTGGTATCACAATCGCAGCGCGCGCCAGCAGGTGTTTCGCCTGTTTGGCTATGCCGGATCGGGCAAGACCACGACCACCCGTTCCGCCATTGATGCGCTTGGTCTGGAGGAACAGCCGAACCAGAGCCTCAGCAGCGCGGTGCTCTATGCCGCCTTTACCGGCAAGGCCGCGTTGGTGATGACCCGCAAGGGCACGCCGGCCTCGACCATCCATTCCCTGATCTATCGCGTTTCCGAGGCAACGCCCGAGGAAATCGCCCGCGTCGAGAAGGAGCTGTTTGACCTGCAACGCAGCCTGGGCCGCATGGGATATGCCGAACGTGCCTTTGCTGAGACCCAAATGCGTCGCCTTGAATTGCGCCTGGCTGATATCCATCGCCCGACCTTTCTGCTGAATGAGCAATCGCGGCTGCGCGACGCGTCACTGCTTGTGCTGGACGAGGTGTCCATGGTCGGGGAGGAAATGGCCGCCGACCTGCTGGCCTTTGGCAAGCCAATCCTGGTGCTGGGCGATCCCGGTCAATTGCCGCCGATCAAGGGCACCGGCGCTTTCATCATGGCAACGCCCGATATCATGCTGACGGAAATCCACCGCCAGGCGGAGGAAAGTGCGATCATCCGCCTTGCCACCATGGCGCGGCATGGCATTGAGATTCCCCCCGGCGCGCATGATGCGCATGTCTGGAAAATGCCGCGCCGTGCGGTTGGCCCCGAGCAAATGCTGCGCGGCGGGCAGGTGATTTGCGGGCGCAATAACACAAGGCTCTGGCTCAATAGCCAAATGAAGGCGGCAGCGGGCTTTCCCATGCCCTATCCGCAAGGGTGCGACGAAAAGATCATCTGTCTCAAGAACCGTCACGACCTTGGTTTGATCAATGGCATGTTCGTGAACCTGCGCGATATCGAGGATGACGGGCCGCTCAGCTTTCGCGCCAGCGTCACCACCGAGGATGGTCTCGAAATCTCCGGCCGCCACCGCTTTTACAAGGGTCATTACGACGAGCACATCCAGCGCGACCCGGAACGCGAAAGGCGCGACTGGCGCGATATGCGCGGCATGATCGAAACCTCCTGGGGTTACGCGATCACCTGCCATAAGGCGCAAGGAAGCTCCTGGCCCAATGTGATTGTCTATGACGATCAGCTGTCGCGCACCGAGGAGGACCGCAAGCGCTGGCTCTACACCGCGATCACACGCGCAGAGCGTGGGCTGGTGATCCTTGATTGACCTGAACCAGATCGATCCGGCGCCCATCCGCTACGATCTTGATGAGATCGTGCGCCGCTTGCGCAGCAGCGCTGAGCGCTGGGTGCCGACGCTCTTTCCAAAGGGCCGTCGCCAGGGTGATGAATGGCGGCTGGCCAATATTCAAGGTGCTCCGCCACGCAAATCGGGCTCCTGCGTTATCATGCTGCGCGGTGATCATGCCGGGGATTGGCATGATTTCGACGGTGGCCAGGGTGGTGGGCCGCTTGCCACCTTGGCGCAAGGAACCGGCCTTGCCGATCGCGCGCTATTCGCCCATGCGGCTGGCATCACCGGCTGGCAGGGCGAAGGCCCCAAGCGGCAGGAACCGCCAGCAGCGCCAAAGCCGGAACGCGATGCATCGCTGGACATCGCCTTTATTCGTGACAACGCAGCACCCATCCAGGGCACGGCAGCGCAGCGCTACCTTGAAGGTCGCGGCCTGCTTGTCCCGCCCGATGCGGATCTGCTGTTTCACCCTGACCTGACGCATTACGAAACCCGCACCGGCTATCCGGCCATGATCGGGCTCATTCGCAACGTCGCTGGTGAAGTGGTCGCGCTGCACCGGACCTACCTTGCGGAACAGCCGGATAAGGTGACCAAGGCCAGCATCGCAAAGCCGCGCATGATGCTCGGCAAGACCGCCGGCGGTACGGTGCGGCTTGGCGCAATCACCCCACAAGGCTTGCTCGGCCTTTGCGAAGGTATCGAAACTGGCCTTGCCGTGATGCGCGCCTGTCCGACCTTGCCGGTCTGGGCTGCGCTTTCCACCAGCGGCATGGAACAGGCGCAGCTGCCCCCGGAGGCAAGGCGCATTGTCATCCTCGCCGACCACGATCCCTCCGGCGCTGGGCTGCGTGCCGCGGAAGCCACCGCCGCCAAGCTGCAGCTTGAAGGGCGCGAGGTGCGCATCGCCATGCCGCAAACACCCGGCACTGATTTCAACGACATGCTGCTGCGTGAAGGTGGCCCGGCGATCCTCAAGCTGATCGAGGATGCAATCAGCGGTCAGGACAACGCCAACGCACACGCCACGACCCAAGCAGCAGAGACAGGTCGGCATTTGCCGATCGGCTTTGTTGAGCCTTCGCAGCCCCTGCCGAGCTTGAGTTCCATTGAAGGCAATCTGCGCCATTCAACGCGCCGCGCCTGGTCGCTGCTCATTGCCTCCAACCGATCACCTTGGATTTTCCGCCTTGGCGGTCAACCAACCTGGGTTGTGCCCGATGATGAAGGACGCCCTGCTGCCGCGACGATCGACATCGAACGCATGCGCCACATGCTGGCCAATCTTGCTGACTGGCGGAAACCTCTGGGCAAGGGCGAATCAATCCCAACACCGCCGCCGTCCAACGTGATCAAATCGCTACTGGCAACGCCCGATCCCGCCTTGCCCGTTCTTGCTGGCATCGTCACCGCACCGGTATTCGGCCGCAACGGCTCCCTGCTGACAGAGCCCGGCTATCATCCGGATGCGCGGCTGCTCTATCACCCGCCGCCAGGGTTTGCGCTGCCACCCATCCCGGCCAATCCATCTGCCGAGGAAATCGCCGCTGCGCGCAGCCTATTGCTGGATGAATTGCTTGGCGATTTTCCATTCACCGGAGAGGCGGAACGCGCGCATGCGCTTTGCCTGCTGCTGCTTGGCTTTGTGCGCCCGATGATCGAAGGGCCAACGCCACTGCATATGATCGAAAAGCCAACGCCCGGCACCGGCGCCACGCTGATGGTCGATGCCATAGCGACGGTGCTGACGGGCTCCAGCGCCTCCGTCATGACCGAGGGGCGCGATGATGATGAATGGCGCAAGCGCCTTACCGCGAAACTCCGGCAACTGCCGGTATTGTTGTTGATCGATAACCTGCGCCAGGAACTCGACAGCGCAGCCTTGGCCGCTGCATTGACCGCACCCGCCTGGGAGGATCGTATCCTTGGTGTCTCGGACATCATTCGGCTGCCCGTGCGCTGCACCTGGGTCGCTACCGGCAACAACCCAGCCGTCTCGCATGAAATCGCCCGGCGCTTGGTGCGCATCCGGCTGGACGCCCGCAGCGACCAGCCCTGGCGGCGTGAGGGCTTTCGCCACCCTGACCTGATGATCTGGGTGCGCGCCAATCGCGCACGGCTTGTGGCGGCTTGCCTGACGCTCTGCCAGGCCTGGGCCAGCGCCGGCAGGCCGCCCGCTGCGCGCAGCCTGGGCAGCTTTGAGACATGGAGCCAGACACTGGGTGGCATCCTGCACGTGGCCGGCGTGCCTGGCTTTCTGGGCAACCTGGATGAGGTGATGGAGGCATCAGATAGCGAAGGCGGCACCTGGCGCGCCTTTATCCAGCTTTGGTGGGACCGCTTTGGCAGCGCCGAGGTGAGCGTCAGCGATTTGATTGGCCACGCTCAGTCCGCCCAGGTCGGTTTGCCGGTTTCAGCCAAGACCGACCATGCCCTCAGCATCACGCTCGGGAAGGCTTTCCGGAAGCTGCGCGATCGTGCCTTCCGCACCAGCGAGCGCCTTGTTCACGTGCGCGCCGCCGGTCATGTGCATAATTCGCAGCGCTGGAAGCTCGAACCCGCCCCCGAGGGTCCCGAAAGGGGGGGAGTTAGGGGGGAGTGGGGGGAGTCGGGTTCCAACTCCCCCATACCCTATGTCATTGAAAACAAACCGCTTGGGGGGAGTGGGGGGAGTGGGGGATGTTTTTTATACCCCACACGCGCGCGCGCACACGCGTATGATAAGGGGAATACGGGAAAACATCCCCAACTCCCCCCACTCCCCCCAAGCCCAATAAATTCAGACACTTCGGGATGGGGGAGTGCGCAATCGACTCCCCCCGACTCCCCCCAACTCCCCCATTGGCTCGAGGGCGTGCCGTGACGCGCCGCCCGAACAGCACCGGACCGCCACGCGCGGGCCGAACCCCAAAGCCGGGCAGCGACGGTGTGCTCCGCCAAGAACCCCACCGCCGCCGCCCTCACCACCACCATCCCCATCAGGAGACAATCATGGCTCTCTCGACTTTCCCCATGCCCGCGGCGCTGGCAAGCAGGCCGCCCATCATTTCCGATTGCGATGTCGGCGCGGCACCGCGACGGGCCGTCCTGGCGTTGGACCTCGGCACCACCACTGGCTGGGCCCTGCGCTCGGGTACCGGCGCCATCACCTCAGGCACCATGACCTTTCGGCCCAGCCGCTTCGAAGGCGGTGGCATGCGGTTTTTGCGCTTTCGCGCATGGCTGACCGAGGTCACAAACCTCACCGGCGAATTGTCTCAAATCGCATTCGAAGAAGTGCGGGCCCATGCAGGTACTGACGCCGCACACCTCTATGGCGGCTTTCTGGCCCATCTTTCGGCGTGGTGCGCGGAACGCACCATCGCCTACCAGGGCGTCCCTGTCGGCACGATCAAGCGCTACGCAACCGGCAAGGGCA
>JADCFP010000159.1 GCA_020249465.1 Roseomonas sp.
CGGCTTCGCGGTGAATAGCCTCAATCGTCGCGGCGCGGGCCGAGAGGCTGGTTTCGAGATTGGCGAAATGCGTGTTCATGTTTAGCTTTCCTTTGCGGAGGTGCTGGCCAATAGGGCAGCAACCCTGTCCGATAGGCGATGATATAGAGGCTTCTGGGGCACAGGTGATGCGCGAAGACAACAGTATAGCCATGCGTCAGACGCATGTATCCACAGGAAGTCATGCAACAATTGAGAAACAATTGGTCAGGAGTTGCTCATGAACCGGGCTGAACGCTTGGGCGCCTTGCGCGCTGAACTCGCACGGATGGGGGTGCAGGGCTTCCTGATCCCCCGGGCGGATGAGCATTTGGGGGAATATGTGCCGCGTTCCGCCGAAAGGCTGGCCTGGCTGACTGGCTTCACCGGCAGCGCTGGCCTCGCGATTGTGCTTCCGCGCCAGGCGGCGGTGTTTTCCGATGGCCGCTATACGCTGCAATTGCGCAACCAGATTGATGTTGCGCAATGGGAACCGCGCCACATCACGGAAGAACCGCCGGCCGAATGGCTCGCTGCGCATGGGGAAGGGCTGGTGATTGGCTATGACCCCTGGCTGCATAGCGAACCGGCTTTGGACCGGCTGCGCCGCCCAGGGGTGACTTTTCGCGCCCTGCCCGCAAACCCGATTGATGCGATTTGGCCGGATCGCCCCCGCGCGCCAGAAGCACCGGCGCGGGCGCATCCGCTTTCCTATGCCGGCAAGCCATCCCCCGAAAAACGCGCGGAAGCGGCGGCAGAATTGCGCGCGGCCGGTGAGGATGCGGTGGTGCTGGCCGATGCGCATTCCATCGCGTGGCTATTGAATATCCGCGGTGGCGATCTGGACCATACGCCGCTCGCGCTTGGATTTGCGTTGCTGTTTGCGGATGGCGCGGTGTCGTTGTTCATGGACCCGGCGAAGCTGGACCATGATACGCGCGCCTATCTCGGCAATGCCGTTGCCGTCGCGCCGCGTGATGCCATGCCAGCGGCGTTGCGCGCTTTGAAGGGCAAGCGCGTGCGGATTGACCGGGAGGCAACGCCCGCCTGGTTCATCGATTGGCTGCGCGACGCGGGCGCTGAAATCCGTGCAGGAGAAGACCCCTGCCGCATGCCGCGCGCCTGCAAGAACGCGGTGGAACAACAGGGTGCCCGCGCAGCGCATCAGCGCGATGCGGTGGCGATGGCGCGCTTCCTGCGTTGGTTTGCGGAAGAAGCGCCAAAGGGGGGCTTGAATGAAATCTCCGCCGCCGCGCAGCTGCTGGCGTTTCGCCGCGACGTCCCGTTATTCCAAGCGGAAAGCTTCCCCGCGATCAGCGGTGCCGGCGAGAACGGCGCCATTGTGCATTACCGCGCAACCGAGGCGAGCCATCGCGCCATCAACCCGAATGAATGCTATTTGATCGATTCAGGTGGGCAATATCTGGATGGCACCACGGATATTACGCGCACGCTCTGGACCGGGCCTGGTGCAGCGCCGCAGCGTCTTCGGGAATGTGTCACGCGCGTGCTGAAGGGGCATATTGCGCTGGCCACCTTGCGCTTTCCGGCGGGTGTCGCCGGGCCGCATTTGGATGCGCTGGCGCGCCGCCCGTTATGGGATGCGGGGTTGGATTATGATCACGGCACCGGCCATGGCGTTGGGTCTTATCTTTCCGTGCATGAAGGCCCGGCGGCCTTCAGCCGTGCCGCGCGGGTGGTGGCTTTGGCGGAGGGCATGATTCTATCGAATGAGCCTGGCTATTACGCCACGGGTGAATTCGGCATTCGGCTGGAAAATCTGCTGCTGGTCCAAAAGGCCGAGATTGCCGGCGCCGCCAAGCCATTTTTGGAGTTTGAGACCCTGACGCTGGCGCCGTTTGATCGCCTACTGATCGAACCCGCCTTGCTGACGCTGGCTGAGCGTGAATGGTTGAATGCCTATCACGCGCGTGTGGTGGCTGAGGTGGCGCCGTTATTGGATGGCGCAACCGCTGTTTGGTTGCGGATGGCTTGCGCGCCCATCTAGAGCAGATCGCGTTCAGATGGAAAATCTGAACGCGATCCACTTTAAAGCCTGCCCTGTTCTTTCAGCACTTCCTCCGCCACGCGGAGCGCATCAATCGCAGCCGGGAAGCCGCAATAGGCAACGGCGTGGGTGAAGATTTCCGAGATTTCTTCTGCCGTGCAGCCATTATTCAGCGCTGCCACCAGATGGATGCGCAGCTCATGCGGGCGGTTAAGCGCGCAGATCATCGCAAGCGTGATCAGGCTGCGTTCCCGCCGATCAAGCCCCGGCCTTTGCCATAGCGTGGCATAGGCGAATTCCTCTGAAAGCCGGCGCACCGCGGCGTTGAAGGGATTAGTGCCGGCATCGCGCTTATCCATATAGGCGCTGCCCAGCACCTCACGCATCACCGCACGGCCTTCGGCGCGCAGGGCATCATGGGCTTCCTGTTGATCCATCATTTTATCCTTTCGGGGAATATCTTATTCAGGTGCTAGGCTGCGCGAGGGAGAACATCGTCGTGTCCTGCAAATCCTTGCCGAACCAGGAACGTATGCCGGCGCTATGGCTGGAAAGCGGGCGCGGCACGCCATTTTCCACCATCACCGGAACATCATGGCCAGGGATCAGCACGCAGCCCGGATGGGTGCGGCACATCTCCCACACCATTTCAATCGTCGCGCGGCTGACTGCCGGGTCATAGGTCATATCTGTGGTCCGCGTGGTGAGCTCCACACGGTTCTTCACCGCATCCTGCAATAGCACTACCGCTTGCGGCGCACCTTCAATCAGGAACAACAAATGCCCAGGCGTATGACCGGGCGAGAGATGCGCGGTAACATCAGGCAGCACTTCCTGACCATCATCCATCAATTGCATGGTCGGCCAACGGCTGAGCGCTTCCACCGCATGTTCCGGCACGGCGGTCTCACCCCAGCCGACGCCAAGCGCCCAGGCCAATTCCTTGCGGCCCACATGAATGCGCGCATCGCGAAACATTGGCCAATTCACTACATGATCATGATGCAAATGGCTGACCAGCAGATCGGTTACATCCGATAGTTTCACGCCCTGTTTGCCGAGCGCTTCGACCAGGGGCTTGCGCATGCCATAGCCGCCACCATCCAGCACCACGGTCCGGCCATGGCCGCGCAGCAGTGCAACCGTGCTCCAGCCAAGGCCCCCATGCTGCGTGGATTTGCCAGGATAGCCCTGGATCAGCACATCAATCCGCCAATCGCCGCTGGTAAACTGCATTGCTTTCCTCCCTTCATATATCCTTCCGAGCCAGGCGGAACGGCATCAATCCTGATCACCGGTCAGCCGAAATGCAATTCGAAGGGGGCGACCTCAACAAATTCATCATCGGTGCTAGTGCCATCCTTCCACATGAAAACGGCAAAGCGCGCTTCACGGTCGAAAACCGTGGAAGGATGGTGCCAGACATTGGCGCCGTAAGTGACCCCCTGATCCGGCCGCGCCAAAAAAGCGCGCGCCTTTTCCATATCCGGCTTGCCATCCGCCCCATGTGGCGCGACCAGCACCAGCCAGCGCCCCGCTTCCATGGGGATGAAGGATTGCGAGGAAAATTCATGCCGTTCCATGGTGGTGGACGCAAAAGGCGCTGATTTCGGCAAGGCGCGCGTGAAGGAAAGGCTGGGCGCCGCAGCGCCTCGGCGATTTTCCAGCATCTTGTCTATGTAGGCGCGGCCTGGCGCGGCGGGGCTTTCCAGCACCTCCCCAAAGGGGGCAAAGGCTTCGGCGGTGAGTGGTTCGGTGGTGATGCGGCGCATGGGCTCGGTTCCTGTGTGATCCCCGCCACCAAAGCCGTGCTGCACGCGCCTGTCCAGCCCAGAGCTCTGCCTCTATTTTGCGCAAAACCTGCCGCATGCCGCGCCATTTGGTGGCCGGCGCCGCGCATGGTTAAGTTTGCCGCATGAGCCCCGCCGCCCTGCCCCAACCCAGCCATCAGCGCTCCCGCGGGCGGTTGGAGCTGGATTACCATCAGCATGAAGGGCGCACGGTATTGGGCGGGTTGTATCAATCACCGCCCATGCGCGCCCTGTTCCCCGATCCTGAAGCGGATGAGGCGCCGATCTGCGCGCTGGTGAATACCGCAGGTGGTTTGGCCGGTGGCGATAAGGTGGAAATCGCGCTCAGTCTTGGCCCCGGGGCGCAAGCGAGTTTCTCCACCCCGGCCGCCGAGAAAATCTATCGCAGCCTTGGCCCCGCCACCGAAATCAACGTGACGCTTGAAGCCGGCGCTGGAGCGGTGTTTGAGTGGATCCCGCAGGAAACCATCCTGTTCGAAGGCGCGCGGCTTGAACGCAGCCTCAGTGCTGATATCTCCGAAGACGCAACACTACTGATGGCCGAAGCGCTGGTCTTTGGCCGCGCCGCGCGTGGCGAGACCTGGCGGCGCGGCGCCCTTCAGGATTCCTGGCGCATCCGCCGCGCTGGCAAGCTGCTGTGGGCGGATGGGCTCAGCCTTGGTGAGGATATCGCCGCCGATTTCGCTGACCCCTTTGGCTTCGCCAATGCCGAAGCGCTGGGCAGCCTGGTGCTGGCCGGCCCGCTGGCCTCGCCTGATTTGCGCGATGCGCTGCGCGAAGATGGCGCACTCGCCAGCCTTGTGCGGCCCGGGCTTTTGGTCACGCGTTGGCTTGGTGATGCCGTTGCGGTGCGTGAAGGGCTGGGGGCCGCGATTTGCCGGTTGCGCCCAGCGCTTGGCCTGCCGGCGCGGCTGCCGCGGCTATGGACGACATGAAGCAGAAAATCCCATGATGATGGCACAGCGATTGCGGAACCCAACGCCATGAACCTGACCCCGCGTGAAAAAGACAAGCTGATGATTTCCATGGCTGCGATTGTGGCGCGACGGCGCCTGGAACGCGGCCTGAAAATGAACTTCCCTGAAGCCGTGGCGCTGATCACGGATTTCGTGGTGGAGGGTGCGCGCGATGGCCGCAGCGTTGCTGAATTGATGCGTGATGGCGCAACTGTTCTCACGCGCGATCAGGTGATGGAAGGCATCGCTGAGATGCTGCACGAAATCCAGGTGGAAGCGACCTTCCCGGATGGCACGAAACTCGTGACCGTGCATCAGCCCATCCGTGCGCCAGTGGCGAAGAAGCCGAGCGCGAAGGCAAAGGTGAAAGCTGCACCAAAGGCCAAAGCGAAACCGAAAGCCGCCGCCCAACCCAAAGCCAAGGTCGCGAAGAAACCCGCGAAGCCTAAGCCCAAGGTCAAGCCAGCCAGTAGGAAGGGAGCGCGCAAATGATCCCCGGCGAAATCATCACTGCCCCTGGCGAGATCACGCTGAACGCTTCCCGCGACGCGGTTGAAATCACGGTCGCCAATAAGGGCGACCGCCCGGTGCAGGTGGGCAGCCATTACCATTTCGCGGAAACCAATCCTTTGCTCGATTTTGATCGAGCCAAGGCGCGCGGTTGCCGTTTGGATATTCCCGCCGGCACGGCGGTGCGTTTTGAACCCGGACAAACACGCAAGGTGCGGCTGATCCCCATGGCGGGCGCGCGCATCATCCATGGTTTTCGCGGCAAAACGGAAGGGGCGGTCTGACCCATGGCAACGAAAATCTCTCGCGCTGCCTATGCCGGCATGTATGGCCCAACAATGGGCGACCGTGTGCGCCTGGCCGATACGGAAATCTTCATCGAGGTTGAACGCGACCTGACCACCTATGGTGAGGAAGTGAAATTCGGCGGCGGCAAGGTGATTCGCGATGGCATGGGCCAATCGCAAGTGACCCGCGCCAATGGCGCGATGGATACCGTGATCACCAATGCGCTGATCCTGGATCATTGGGGTGTGGTGAAGGCGGATATCGGTTTGCGTGGTGGGCGGATTGCTGCCATCGGCAAGGCGGGCAATCCCGATACGCAACCCAATGTGGACATCATCATCGGGCCAGGGACGGAAATCATCGCCGGTGAAGGGCGCATCCTGACCGCGGGCGGGATTGATGTGCATATCCATTTCATCTGCCCGCAGCAGATTGAAGAAGCGCTGGCGTCTGGCATCACCTCCATGTTCGGTGGTGGTACTGGTCCCGCGCATGGCACATTAGCCACCACCTGCACGCCCGGGCCTTGGCATATGGAGCGTATGTTGCAGGCCGCCGAAGGCTTCCCGATGAACCTTGGCTTCCTCGGCAAGGGCAATGCTGCGTTGCCGGCGGGGCTGGAAGAACAAATCCGCGCGGGGGCTTGCGGGCTGAAACTGCATGAGGATTGGGGCACCACACCCAAGGCAATTGATAACTGCCTTTCGGTCGCGGATGAGATGGATATTCAAATCGCTATCCATACCGATACGCTGAATGAAAGCGGCTTTGTCGAAGAAACCATCAAGGCCATTCGCGGCCGCACCATTCAGGCCTTCCATACCGAAGGTGCCGGCGGCGGCCATGCGCCGGATATTTTGCGCCTGGTGGGTGAAGCGGGCGTGCTGCCTTCTTCCACCAACCCCACCATGCCCTATACGGTGAACACGGTGGATGAGCATTTGGATATGCTCATGGTCTGCCACCATCTGGACCCGCGCATTCCGGAAGATGTCGCCTTTGCCGAAAGCCGCATCCGCAAGGAAACCATCGCGGCGGAAGACATCCTGCATGATATCGGCGCCATCAGCATGATGTCGTCCGATAGTCAGGCGATGGGCCGCGTGGGAGAGGTGATCATCCGCACCTGGCAAACCGCGCATAAGATGAAGGTGCAGCGCGGGCGCCTGCCGGAAGAAAAGGGTGACAATGATAATGCGCGCGCCAAGCGCTATATCGCCAAATACACCATCAATGCAGCGATTGCCCAGGGCGTGTCCGATCATGTCGGCAGCGTCGAAGTGGGCAAGATCGCCGATCTGGTGATGTGGACGCCGGCCTTTTTTGGCGTGAAGCCCGATATGGTGCTGAAGGGCGGTACGATTGCCATGGCGCTGATGGGGGACCCCAATGCTTCCATCCCCACACCGCAACCGGTGCATTACCGGCCGATGTTCGGGAGTTACGGGCGTTCTCGTCTGCTATCCGCGGTGACCTTCGTGAGTGGTGCTGCGTTGCAGGCGGATATCGCCGGGCGCTTCGGGCTTGCACGCGAATTGGTCGCAGTGCGCAATTGCCGCGGGGGCATTGGCAAGCGCAGCATGGTGCATAATGCGACGCTCCCGAAAATTGAGGTTGATCCCGAAACCTATGAGGTGCGCGCCGATGGCGTGCTGCTGGTCTGCGAACCCGCCAAGGTGCTGCCCATGGCGCAGCGCTATTTCATGTTTTGAGGTGTGTCTGACATGACTGAAACTCTCCCCCGCGCCATTCAAGTGCTGCCCGCCGGCGGCTGGGTGGAACGCACCGCGCGGCATCGCGTGACGCTGGATTTCGATGACCGCTTCCGTCGCCGCAAGCGCTATGTCGCGGAAGATGGTTTTGCCTTCCTGCTGGATCTGGAAGAAGCAACCGTGCTCCGCCAGGGTGATGGGCTGCTGCTGGAAGGCGGTGGCGTCATTCTGGTGCAGGCCGCGCCCGAGCCTCTGATTGAAGTCACGGCGGAAACGCCAGAACGCCTTGCGCGTTTGGCCTGGCATCTTGGCAATCGGCATCTGCCGACGCAGATTGAAGGCACGCGTATCCTGATCCGCAAGGATCATGTGATTGAAGCCATGCTGAAAGGGCTTGGCGCGCAATTGCAGCATGTGGAAGTCGCCTTTGATCCCGAAGGTGGCGCTTACGGCGAACATAACCGCCACCCGGGGCATCATCACCATCATCATGATGATGGCGACCACGACCATCATCACGGCGATGGCCACCATCACCACCATCACTGAAAAACGCGCGGGCGCCGCACAGCAGGCGCTGTATCGGCTGCTGACCTGGCTTTCGCCGGCCTATCCGGTGGGCGCCTATACCTATAGCCATGGGCTTGAAGCGGCAGTGGAAGCGGGCAGCGTTGCCAAGCGCGATGGGCTGATCGCCTATGTCAGCACAGCCTTGCAGCGTGGCGCCGGGCGCGTGGATGGTGCGCTGCTGGTGGCCGCGCATCGCGCCATGCTGAAGGGCGATGACAAGGCGCTGGATAAGGTTGCGGAACTGGGTGCCGCCTGGCGCGGCACGGCGGAAACCGCGCTGGAAGCGGAAGCGCAGGGCACGGCATTTACCAACGTCACTATTGCCGCTTGGCCGATGCCGCGTTTTGCCGCCTTCGCCGCACGCAACCCGCGCCAGCTTGCCCATGCGGTCGCCTTTGGTGCGGCGGCGGCGGAACAGGGCATTGCCGCGCGTGATGCGGCCTTTGGGTTTCTCTCGGCCTTTGCGGCCAATCTGGTTTCCGCTGGTGTGCGGCTGGTGCCGCTTGGCCAGACCGACGGCCAGCTTGCCATCGCCGCGCTGCAACCCGCCGTGGCCCGCGCGACCGAGGCCGCCTTGAACGCAGATGTAACAAGGCTTGGCACCGCCGCGCCGATGCTTGATATCTTTTCCCTGCGTCATGAGACGCAATACACAAGGTTATTCAGATCATGAGCACTTCGCAGAATGGCCCGTTTCGTGTGGGCATTGGTGGCCCGGTTGGTTCCGGCAAAACAGCGCTGGTGGATCGCCTCTGCAAATATATGCGCGACCGTTACGATATCGCCGTCATCACCAATGATATCTATACGCGCGAAGATGCGGAATTCCTGACACGCTCCGGCGCGCTGGTGCCGGAACGCATAGCGGGGGTTGAAACCGGCGGCTGCCCGCATACCGCGATCCGCGAAGATGCCTCCATCAACCTCTCTGCCGTGCATGACATGGCGGTGAAATTTCCGAAGCTTGAAATCCTGTTCATTGAAAGCGGCGGCGATAATCTGGCTGCGACCTTCAGCCCGGAATTGGCGGATCTGACCATCTATGTGATTGATGTCTCGGCGGGCGATAAAATCCCGCGCAAGGGTGGGCCAGGTATTACACGGAGCGATTTGCTCGTGATCAACAAGATTGATCTGGCGCCGCTGGTGGGCGCTGATCTTTCCGTGATGGATCGCGATGCGCGCAAGATGCGCGGCACGCGGCCCTTCATCTTCACCAATCTGAAGGCGCTGCAAGGGGTTTCCGATATCGCTGATTTCATCGTGGCACAGGGCGGCATTACGCCAAGGGCCGCAGCATGAATGCGCCGCGCCATATTGTCATCCTCGGCATGGGGTTGATGGGCTGCGATATCGCGGCGATTTTCCTGAGTGGCGGCTGGCGCGTCACCGCAGTGGAACCTGCGCAGGATCGTTGGCCGGCCGCACAGGCGCGCGTCGCGCAATCCATCACCCAGCTTGAAGGTGATCCTGCCGCCGCTCAGCGCCTCACGCTTTTGTCTGACATGAAGGCGCCTGATTACGCCTCAGCCGAGGCGGTGATTGAAGCCGTGCCGGAAAAGCTTGAATTGAAGCGCAAGGTCTTTGCGGAGCTTGATGGTTTGGTGCCGGCGGGCATCCCGATTGCATCCAACGCATCGGGCTATCGCATCACGGATATCGCCGGCGATCTGCCCGGCCGGGCGCGCTGCGCGAATTTGCATTTTTTTCTGCCCGCGCATCTGGTGCCGGGGGTTGAGGTCGTGCGCGGCGAATACACGGACCCGCAGGTTTGCGACAAACTGGCCGACATCATGGCCGGGCTTGGCCGCAAGGTCATTCGCGTGGCGAAGGATGTGCCGGGCTTCCTTGCAAATCGCATTCAACATGCGCTGATGCGCGAAGCCTTTTCCGTGATTGATCAGGGCCTCGCCACCGCTGAGGATGTGGACAACGCCGTGCGCTACGCCTTCGGGTTTCGCTACGTTGCGGCGGGACCGATTCTGCAAAAGGAATTGGCGGGGCTTGAAACACAATTGGAAGCCGGGCGCACCATCTATCCTTCGCTGAACACGAGCCCTGACCCGAGCCCGGGCCTCGCGCGCCTGGTTGCGGAGGGCAAGCTTGGCCCCAAGACCGGTGAGGGCTTTCGCCCCTGGCCGGCCGAGAAAACCGCCAAGGAACGCGCGCGTTATGAAAAGGCCTTGCTGGCAGCAGCGCGCATCCTGCGCGATGAGGAAGCCTGAAGCGCGATAGACCATGCCAAGACCCCTGCCCCTTTTCGCGGATCGCACCGGAGCGGGGCTCAAGCTTCTGCCATTACTGCAAGCGCGCTGCTTTGCCGATCCTGTGGTCTATGCCCTGCCGCGCGGTGGCGTCCCTGTGGCGCTACCCATCGCACAAGGCTTGCATGCCCCGCTTGACCTTTTGCTGGTGCGCAAATTGGGCGTGCCCTGGCAGCCGGAATTGGGTTTCGGGGCGATTGCCGAGGGTCTTGCAGAACCGCTGCTCAATCAGGACATCATCGCCCATACTGGCCTGACCGAGGAGATGATCGGGCCCGTATTGGTCTCAGAAAAACAAGAACTCGCCCGCCGCACCGCCCTCTATTTGAAGGGTCGGCGCCGGCAGGATCCCAAGGGCCGCATTGCCATTCTGGTGGATGACGGGCTCGCGACCGGCGTCACGGCGCGCGCTGGGCTTGCCGCGTTACGCAAGCAAGGCGCGGCGCGCATTGTGCTCGCCGTGCCCATCGCCGCGCCCGAAAGCGTGGCCGAATTTCAGGGCCTGGCGGATGAGGTGATCACGGCTGAGACCGCCCCCATCCGATCTGGCATCGGCGCCTTCTATCGGGATTTCCACCAGATCAGCGATGCCGAAATGCTGGAAATGCTCGCCCGCGCGGCGTGATCACGCCGCGCGTTGCGGGCGCACCGCCAATACTTCACGCAAACGCTGCAAGCGCGCGCGGGCATTATCGCCAAGCTCCTCATCCGGCCCAGCGACGGTTTCCACTGCCTTCAACGCCTTCCGGCGGGAAGCCGCATCGGGCAGCAGCACCGTCAGTGCCTTGATCGCTTCTTCGGGGAAAAGCGTTGCGATCATGGTCTGGTCACGGATCACCGCCATGCGCTCCGCGGCACTCATCTGCGCAAAGGGCGCTTCGGTGGTGAGCAATTGATTGGACCGCGCCAGGCGTGAACGCCGCACCGCGCCACGCGCATCAGCCAGCAGGATCATCATGCGAATGACCGCTTCCGCATAGCCGCCTTGCGCGAGCTTTGCCTCAGCCTCGGCACGCTGCGGCGCATCGGTGGAGACGGAATCACGCGCGGCCTCGGCTTCTGCCTCATAATCCTCACCGGTGACGCCAGCGGCATGCAGCGTGCCATAGACGCCATGAAAGGCGGTCTCCACCCAGGCATCGCGCAGATCGCGCATGGCGTTGAAGCCATATTCCACCGAATCCGCAAAGGCTTTTTCGAAAGCGAGGAAGGGATTGTTTGCCGCGACGGGCTTGCGGTTTTGCCGCGCCAAACATGCCAAGGATGATATCGGCCCCATGAAGGGGTTCATGTCGCTCAGCGCATAACGGCGCCAGCGCATCGGGTTCATCCGCCGGCGTGTCTCGGCACCCATTTCCGTGCTGAATTGGCGGATCACGGGGGCCACCAACACATCATACAAATGCTGGTTCAATTCGGAAATCTGCGCGACCGCGGGGAAGGCCTCATTCTCGGCCTCGCCTGAAATCTCCCGCACATGGGCGATGGTGCGTTCGACCAATTCCACCTGCCATGCGCCATCTTCATGACCCTCATGCCCAGTGATGACCATTTCATAAAGGCCAGGTGCCACGGATTCGATCATGTCAATCGTGGTGGCGATTTCGCTATGTTCCTTCTTCGCCACCTTGCCGGAGACGAAAATGCCGAGATGCCCGATATCCTCATGCAGCAGATACACAATGGTCTGGCCAAGGGATTTGATTTCGCGTTCATCGCGATAGACATCCGCAATCCAGCGCAGCGCCTGGCCGGGCGGGGTGATATTGTCGCCAGCCGAGGCAAAGACGATGACCGGCGCCTTCACTTCGCGCATATTGAAGGTCTGGCCGTCGCCTGCGGCAATGCGCCCGGAAGAGAAACGATTGCCGATGAATAGATTTTCGACGATCCAGCGAATTTCATCGCGGTTCATCAGGAAATAGCCGCCCCACCAGCGTTCGAATTCCAGGAAGCGCTCGGCTTCCTGATCTACATTGGCGTAAAGATCGAAATACTTGCGGAACCAGGTATTGGCGGGCGACAGCGCCTCAAAATTCGCGACCAGATTGGCGCCGTCAAAACGACCATTGCCCATATCAGCCATGAGCGCCGCGGGCCAGCCGCCACCGGCCAAGCCGCCCAGATAGCGCATGGGGTTCTTGCCCTTCTCGCCCGCCCAATAGGAAAGCGGCGCACCATTCAGGACCAACGCGCCAAGCTGATTGGGCATGGCGGCGCCCAGCATCATCACCGCCCAACCGCCCTGGCAATTGCCAATCACAACGGGCTTCGGCGCCTTGGGGTGCGCATCCGTCACATGCTTCAGAAACACGGCTTCGGCGGCGGTAATATCCAGAATCGTCTGGCCCGGTTCGGGGTCCCGGAAAAAGATCACGAAATACACGGGATGCCCGCGACGCAAGGCAACACCCACCTGGCTGTCTGACTTGAAGCCGCCAATGCCCGAGCCATGGCCGGCGCGCGGGTCAATGATCAAAAACGGGCGGAGCGCATCATTGCTCGGCGCCATATCTTCGGGCGGCGTGATGCGCACCAGCGCGTAATTCACCGGGCGCTTCAACTTGCGGCCATCCACCAAGGTTTCATAGTCAAAGATAAGCACCGGCGGGCAGCCCGCCTGTTCGTGGGAGACGAAGTTGTTGCCCGCTTCGCGCATCGTGTCCCAGAACAGGAAGCTGCGCTGCGCCGCGTCCAGCATGTAGGAAGCCGCATCCATCACCAGGTTTTGCGGGGCCCGCATCAGCCCCCGGCCGGCCTTGCCCAGACTTTCCAGCGGCGCCTTGGGGTTGAGGGCATCCGGCAGGGTGCGGGCATGGCGGCCCATCACATCTGCCATGATGCGGGATTGTTCCAGCACGCGCTGGGCGGTCGCATTGCCCTTGCTCAGCAATTCCCGACCGGGGGGGATGGGGCGCTTGGTGGTCATGGCGTAGGCTCCTGTTTCGGGTGTCTTCCTGCGCCTCTAGCACGGGGGTTTCAAGTATTTTTTGCGGTGCAGCAAATTTCCGGGGGGACAGGCGCCTTGCCTTAGCGGCGGTCTCGGCGGAAGCTTGCCCGACAAGCTCAAGGGGAGAATGCCAAATGTATGTCGAACAGCGCCAATATACCTTCCATCCGGGCAAGATGCCGCTTTGGATGGATGCCTATCAAAACCTCGGCGGTCCGGCCTCGGCCCGTCATATGGGGCCACTGCTCGGCTTCTTTCAGGTGGAAGTGGGCACCATCAACCGCGTGGTCTTCTTCCGCGGCTGGGATGATATTGATACCCGCGAAGCAGGGCTGGCAGCACGGGAGGCTGATCCCGATTGGCAGGCCTTCCGCAAGCGGTCGGCGGAGGCCGGGGCGCTCGCGCAGCAGGAAGTCAAGTTCCTGAAAACCGTGCCGTTTTCGCCCATTACCCAGGCCAAGGGCTTCCAATTCAAGCGGGAAATCGGCGGCACAGGTATGTTCGTGGATCACCGCACCTATGATTTCCACCCCGGCAAGATGGCCGGCTGGTTGGAGGCTTATGAGAAATACGGCCTTCCGGTGCAAAAGCGCATGCTGGGTCAATTGCTGCTTTTCGCGGTGACCGAAATTGGCCCCATCAACCAGGTGGTCTTCATGTGGGCCTATGAGAGCCTGGGCGACCGCGACCGCCGCCGCACCGCGATGATGAGCGATCCGGGCTGGGCGGAATTCGGCAAGGCGATTGCGCCGCTCGGTGCGCTCAAGCAGCAGACGGTGATGGAAATGAAGCCGACGGCGTTTTCGCCGGTGAAGTGACCAGCCTGCGCGCCAAGGTGACAAGCCCTGGCGCTTCCGGCGCTTCGAAATCACCAAAAAAGGAATAGGCGGGGCAAGCCTTAATCGCCTGTTAACTATTTGGCATGCGTATGCTTCCCCCAATCTCCGGAAGGAATGATGCCAAGCGCCGCACCCATGCAAGGAGGCCGCCTTTCCCGCAATAGCAGGGACCGCTTTGTGGTCTTTGCTTTTGCGGCAGCAGAGCTATTGGTTGAAACGGATCTGGAGGGTCGCATCACCTTTGCCGAAGGCGCCTTCCGTGCCCGCTTTGGTCGGCCAGCGCCGGAATTTCTTGGCAAGCCTGTGGCCTCTCTCGTGGCGGCAAGTGATCGGCCCGCATTCGCGACTGCCTTGGGGCTTTTGCTGGAACAGCGGCGGCTGAAGCCTGCTGTGCTGAAGCTGGCAGATGATGCCGCTACCGCTTTCAGCGTCGCTGCCCTCAGGCTTGATGATGGGCAGTCGAAATTGATTCTCACCTTTGCGCCGCTGCCCCGCGAATTGCCCGGTGGCCCTTTGCCGGGTGGGCCCGGGCTTGCCAGCCTGGCTGAGGAAATCCTGCGTGCAGGCGAACCAGGTGGGCCTGTCGGCTTTTTGGAATTGACTGGTCCGGCGGGCCGATATGTGCCCGGCGGTGACGTCAATCAGGAAATCCAGGCTGAATTGAACAAGCAAGCGGGTGAAGGCGCTGTTGCGACAGAACTCGCCGCCGGTCGCTATGGCGTCTTGCCGGGTCAGGCGCCCTTCGATCTGCCAAGCCTCACCTCAGCCGTGGCAGAGATTTTGAAGGATCGCGGTGTCAATGACGTATCGGTCGGCGCCATGGCTGTGGGGCTTGAAGCTGAGGGGCTGAACCAGGTTCAGGCCACACGGGCGCTGCGCTTTGCGCTGGCAGCGTTTGCGCGGGGCGGCAATGATGCTTTGGAAAAAGCCGGGTTTGCCGGCGGGCTGGCAGGGTTCCTGGATAGCGCATCCGAAAGGGCAGCAACGCTCCGCCGCAATATCGCGGAACGGCGCTTCCGCATGGCCTTTCAGCCCATTGTTTCCATCGCCGATCGCGAGCCGCATCATTATGAGGCTCTGATCCGCCCGTTGCAGGCCGATGATGCGACAATGTCTCATCCCGGTGAATTTGTCGCTTTGGCCGAAGCGGTTGGCCTGACTGAGGAATTGGATTGGGCGGTGGTGAGTGCGGTGTGTGAGGCTGCGGGGGCCGCCGGCGGCACGCGGGTTGCCTGCAACCTGTCCGGGCTTTCCCTGCAAAGCCCCAAATTCCGCGAGGATATGAAGACCCTTTTGGAAAACACGCCGGGTATGGCGGACCGGCTGGTGGTGGAAATTACCGAAACGGCTGAAATCGAGGATGAGGATGAAGCCACCCGCATGATCGAATTGCTGCGGGAGCACAAGATACCGGTCTGCCTGGATGATTTTGGCGCTGGCGCTGCGGCCTTTCGGTATTTGCGCGCCTTCAAGGTGGATTATGTGAAGGTGGATGGCATTTATGTCGCCAATGCCTTGCAGAGCGAACGTGATCGGGGCTTTATCGCCGCCATGGTTGATCTTGCCCGCACGGTCGGCGCCCAGGTGGTGGCTGAACGCATAGAAACGGAAGAAGAAGCGGCGCTGATGCTGGAACTCGGCGTGCGCTATGGCCAGGGCTATCTTTTCGGCAAGCCGAAGATGGAACTGGCCACCCGTAAAGCAGGGCAGGCCTGGCAAGAAGAAAAGTGACCGCCACGGCGCTGCCGCGCCTTTGCGTGGTGATCCCTTGTTACAATGAAGCCGAAAATGTGGCGCCCATGGTAGCACGGCTTGATGCGACGCTGGCCGGCATCGCCTGGGAAGCGATTTTCGTTGATGATGACAGCCCGGATGGCACCAGCGCAGCGGTGCGCGCGATTGCCGCGGAAGATGCGCGCA
>JADCFP010000016.1 GCA_020249465.1 Roseomonas sp.
CTACGAGATGCGGCAGAGGCCGAGGAAGATGATCCCGAAGCCGCCTGGCGCGAAGCGGAAGGCCGCACCGGTGCGGCACATTTGCCGCTGCCCGCGATCCGCGCCGCTGTCGCCTCGCCCTTCGATTATGCGGCGCGCACGCGCTGCATTGTGGTGACGGATGTGGCGCGGGAAAACACCGCGCAAGTGGCGGGCGCGATGCGGGAATTGTTCCTGGCATCGGGCGGTGGCGCGCTTGGGCTTTTCACCGCCATTCGTCGTTTGCGCGACGTGCATGGCCGCATCGCCCCCGCCTTGGAAGAAGCCGGCCTGCCGCTTTACGCGCAGCATATTGACGCCATGGATAACGCCACTTTGGTGGATGTGTTCCGCGCCGAGGAAAATTCCTGTCTGCTCGGCACGGATGCGATGCGTGATGGCGTTGATGTGCCGGGGCGGTCCTTGCGCCTTTTGGTGTTTGACCGCGTGCCCTGGCCGCGGCCGAGCATTCTGCATCGCGAAAGGCGCCTCCATTTATCCGAAGGCAGGCCAAAGGATTATGATGACCGCATCACGCGCCATCGGCTGCGGCAGGCTTTCGGGCGGTTGATCCGTCGCGCTGATGACAAGGGCGTGTTTGTGATGCTCGATCGGTCCTGCCCGTCGCGGTTATTGGCGGGGCTGCCATCCGGTGTGTTGCTGCGCCGCATGGGGTTGGCCGATGCGGCGCGGGAAGTGCGGGAGTTTTTGGGTTAGTCTGGTTCTATCTCCGGCATCCGATAACGATCCGCCGGATCATTCCAGCCCTTGAAATTCGGCGCGCGTTTTTCCGCGAAGGCAGCGCGGCTTTCCAAAAGGTCGGACTTGTCGCCATGTTCATGCAGCTTGGCGGCCAGGCGCTGTTGCGCTGCCGTCGGCGCCGGGCGCATGCGGCGCATCATATGGATGGTGTTGACGCGTGCGGCGGGCGGCAGGGTCAGCATGTGCCGCGCCATTTCAAGCGCGGTTTCCATTAGCGCTTCCGGCTCCACCAGGCGATTGACGAAGCCAAGCTGATAGAAGCGTTCCGCCGTGAAGCGAAAGCCAAGCGCCATTTCCATTGCGACCGGATAGGCAAGATTCGCGAGATGCCCGTGATTATAGCCGCCCAGCAGCCAGCGCTTTGCCTCCGACACTTCGAAAATCGCGGTATTGGCGGCCACGCGCAGATCAGTGCGCTCCACCAGCATGAAGCCGCCGCCCATGGCAAAGCCATTCACTGCGGCAATCACAGGCTTTTCCAAAGTGCCGGCATTGAAAGGGTCTTCCATGTCAATGCGCCGCCCGCCGGGGCTTTTATCGGCGAGCGATTCCTTCATATCCTCGCCCGCGCAAAAGCCGCGCCCGGTGCCGGTCAGGATCGCGACTTCCAAGTTTGGATCAGTGCGAAACGCGGTCCAGATGCGCGCCAATTCCAGGCGCATTTCGTGGTTCAGCGCATTCAGCCGCTCAGGCCGGTTCATGCGCAGGACCAGCACCTGCCCATGGGTTTCGGTTTCAACAACGGCCATGGCATTCCCCCTTTGGATGTCGGGCATGATGGGCGGGGTAGGCGCTGTTGGCCAGGGGGCGCATCCAGGGTTAGGCTTCCGCAACGGAGGAACCACCATGCGCCTGAAACCCCTGGCCCTTGCCTTTATGCTGATGGGCGGCCTGATCACCGCCGCCGCCGCCGAGGTCACTGAATTCACCATCACAACGCCGGCCGCGCCTGCCTTTGCTGGCCGTGAGTTCAGCACGGCGGGTCGCTATGAAAGGCTGACCGGTCGCGCCAGGATTGCGCTTGATCCGGCCGATCCGCGCAATGCCATCATCGCCGATATCGCCTTGGCGCCGCGCAATGCGGCGGGGCGCGTGGAAGCGGTGGCCGAGGTCGTTATCCTGCGCCCGGCGGAAGCCTTTCGCGGCAATGGCACGCTTTTCGTGGAAGTGCCCAATCGTGGGCGCGAATTGGCGGGGCAACTCTATCACGATCATCAGGCCAATGCGCTGATGCTCGGGCGCGATCCCGGCAATGGGTTCCTGTTGCGGCAGGGCTATACCTTGGTGTGGATCGGCTGGCAGGCGGATATCCCGGCGGGTGAGGCGCGCGGTGCCGGCATCAGGCTTGAAGCGCCGGTGCTGCCCAATATCACCGGCCTGTCGCGCGAAGAGTTTTTGTTCGATCACATGACAAGCCCGGTGACGGTGGAACTCACCTATCCGGCGGCAAGCCAGGAAGGGGCGCGGCTGACGGTGCGCGCGCAGGCGGGCGATGAACGCCAAAGCCCTGCGGGTTTGGGGTTCCGGTTTCTGGATGATAAGCGCATTGAAATCACGCGCCCTGCGGGCTTCGATGCCGGCGCGCTTTATGAATTCATCTACACGGCAAAGGACCCGACGCTGCAGGGCATGGCCTTCGCTGCTTTTCGCGATGTGGCGGCATTTTTGCGCTGGGAAAAGGGTGTGGCCAATCCCCTGGCAGTCGCCGGGCGTGTGAGTATTGATCGCGCCATGCTGCATGGCATTTCGCAATCCGGGCGCTTTGTGCGGGATTACCTCTATCTTGGGTTCAATGAGGATCTGCAAGGTCGTCAGGTCTATGATGCGATGTTGCCACATATTCCAGGCACGCGGCGCACCTTCACCAATGCGCGCTTTGCCCAGCCCGGGCGCAACCCAACGCCGCATGGGGATCGGCATTACCCGGCGGATCAATTTCCCTTCACCTATGCGGTCACGGAAGATCATTTGACCGGCAAGCGCGATGGGTTGCTGCTGCGCTGCCGCACCAGCAATACCTGCCCGCGCATCATGCAGAGCGATAGTGAATATGAATTCTGGGGCGCGCGCGCATCCTTGCTCGTGACCGATACGCAAGGCCGCCATGTTGATCTGCCGCCGGAAGTCCGCGCCTATGCGCTTTCCGGCTTGCCGCATTTCGCCCCAGCGAGTGCGGCGATCAGCCGGCTTGATCGCTGCGCCCTGCCGATCAATCCGCTGCAAGGTGGTGCCTTGATGCGCGCGCTTTTGGTCGCGATGGAAAGCTGGATGCGTGATGGGCGGGAACCGCCGGCAAGCCGCTTCCCCATGCGCGGCCAAGGCACCTTGGTTGAAGTGGCCGGCGCCTATCCCGCTGTGCCGGGCCTGCCCTATCGCGGCAGCATCGGCCCGGCGCAATTGGTGGATAATAGCGTCATGCCACCGGTGGTGCGCGGCGAATATGCCGTGCTGGTGCCGCGCGTGGATGCGGATGGCAATGCCGTGGGCGGGCTGCGCGGCCCGGTGATTGAGGTACCCAAAGCCACCTATACCGGTTGGAATCCGCGCAGCGAAGGCTTCGCTGCCGGCGCGCTTTGCTACAATACCGGCGCGGTTTTGCCCTTTGCCGCCACCAAGGCGGAACGTGAAGCCGCGCGCGACCCGCGGCCATCGCTGGAAGAACGCTATCCAACGGCGGATGCTTATGTCGCGGCGGTTCGCGCCTCGGCTGAGCGGTTGGCGGCGGAGCGCCTGCTGCTGGCGGAGGATGTTGCCGCCATCACCGAAGCCGCGCGCGCCGATAGCCTGGCGCGGCTACGGCGTTGAGAAAGGGGGCGGGATTTCCCAAAACCCCGCCTCCCGTTCTAGCCTTCCCCAATAACCCAATCAGGCAGGAAACCCATGCGCAAGCTCACCATTGGCGATGTCACCATCACCAGTATCATTGAACGCGATGGCCCCTGGCGCGCGCCGGGGCAGATGTTCCCCAATGCGCCGGCGGACCAGATCGAAGCAACGCTGAAGGAACTTGAACCGGAAACCTATGATGTAGCCTCCGGCAAGATGGTGATCACCTATCAAACCTATGTGGTGCGCACGCCGCGCCATACGATTCTGGTGGATACCTGCACCGGCGAAGACAAGGGCTATCCCGCGCCGATGGATTTCCCGAAGCAGCCCTGGCTGGATGGGCTGAAGGCTGAGGGACTTTCCTTCAATGACATTGATTATGTCATGTGCACCCATCTGCATATTGACCATTCCGGCTGGAATACTGTGCTGCGCGATGGCCGCTGGGTGCCGACTTTCCCCCGCGCCAAATACGTCTTCCACAAGCGCGAATACGCCGCTTGGGAAGCTTCAACCAAGGCCGGCGAAACCCGCCCCGGTGGTGGCGGTTCCGTCTTCACCATGAATTGCGAACCCGTGGTGGCGGCGGGGCAGGCCATGCTGGTGGATGATGATTTCAGCCTGGATGATTGCATCACCATCGAACCAACGCCTGGCCACACGCCCTGCCATTGCTGCGTGCATATCAAAAGCCGCGGCCAGCATGCCGTGATCACCGGCGATCTGATGCATCACGCGCTGCAAATTCATCGCCCTGCCTGGTCCACCATGTTCTGCTGGGATCCGAATGAGGCCGCCGATAGCCGCACCCGCTTCCTGGCCAATGTCGCCGATACGGATACCAAGCTGCTGCCGATCCATTTCCCGAATCCTTCGGTGGGGCGGGTGGAATCCAATGGTGATCGCTTCCGCTGGCGTTATATGCGCTGACCCATGAGCATTCCCCCGCTTCAGGGCCTGCGCGTGCTGGATTTGGCGCGCGTTCTGGCCTGCCCCTTTTCGGCAATGATCCTTGCCGAACTGGGCGCGGAAGTGATCAAGGTGGAACAACCCGGCAGCGGCGATGAAAGCCGCAGCTATGAACCCGTCGCCGAACGGAATGGCCAGCGCGACAGCGCCTATTTCTTCGCCTGCAATCGCGGCAAGCGCAGCGTCACCGTCAATCTGCGTCATAAGGATGGCCAGGCGCTGGTGCGTGATCTGATCCGCCATTGCGATGCGGTGGTGGAGAATTTCCCGACCGGTACGCTGAAGCGTTACGGGCTGGATTGGGAAGCTTTGCGCGCCATCAATCCGCGCCTTGTCATGCTGTCCTGCACTGGCTTTGGCCAGACCGGGCCTTACGCCAGGCGCAAGGGCTATGACACGGTGTTTCAGGCCATGTCGGGGTTGATGGCACTCACGGGCGAACGCGGCGGCGGGCCGGTGAAGCCAGGGCTGCCGATTGCGGACCTGACATCCGGGCTTTGGATCACGATTGGCCTGTTGGCGGCGCTGCGCGGGCGCGATGCAACGGGGCAGGGCGCCTATATTGATTTTTCAATGCTGGATGGTCAGGTGGCCTTGTTGACCTCCGCCGCCGCGCGCTTCTTCGCGTTGAATGAGGTGCCGCCGCGTCTGGGCACGGAACATCCGGGCCGCGTGCCGACGGCTTCCTTCAAATGTGCCGATGGGCGGTTTTTGCACATCACCTGTTCAGATCAGCATTGGGCGCCGCTGTGTCGGGCGCTTGCCTTGGTTGAATTGGGCGCTGATCCGGCCCTGCAAGCCAATGCGGAACGCGTGGCGCAGCGGGAACGCGTCATGGCCGGCATTACGGCCGCGATGGCGAAACTCACGCGCGCGGAAGCGGTCGCACTTCTGGATGCGGCTGATGTGCCGAATGGCCCGGTGCTGACGATTGATGAAACCTTCGCCGACCCGCATGTGCAGGCGCGCGGTTCAGTCGGTGAATTCACCCATCCCTTGCTCGGCGCCTTTCCCGCCTTGCGCTTGCCCTATCGCTTCGATGGCTTGGCGGACCCGGCAATCCAGCGCCCACCCCTATTGGGAGAGGATACGGAAGCCGTGCTGCGCGATTTGTTGCAGTATTCACCAGCGCAAATCGAAACCCTGCGGGCGGAAGGCGCGATATGACGGACACCGTTTTGTATGATTGCCAGGATGGTTTGGCGCGCATCACGCTCAACCGGCCAGACGCGCGCAATGCGCTCAATAGCGCCATGTGCGAAGCGCTGGTGGCCGCCACGCGCCGTGCGCGGGACAATGCTGCGCGCTGCGTGCTGGTGCAGGCGGTGGGCAGCGTGTTTTGTGCGGGCGCGGACCTTAAGGAACGCCAAGGCATGGGCGATGACGCGGTGCGTGCGCGGCGCCTGAAAGCCTTCGCCGCCTATGAGGCGCTGGAGCGCCTGCCCATGCCGGCCATTGCCGTGGTCGAAGGCCCTGCAGTTGGATCAGGTGTGGAAATCGCCGCCGGGTGTGATTTCATCATCGCGACCCCTGCCGCTTCCTTCCGCACCCCGGAAGCGCTCTGGGGCACAGTGGGCGCCACGCAACGCCTGCCGCGCATTATCGGCAAAAGGCTCGCCAAGGATTTGATGTTCACGGGCCGCGCCCTTGGCGCTGAGGAAGCGCGCGCAGCCGGCCTTGTCGCACGCGTGGTGGCGCCAGAGGCTTTGGCGGCATGCATTGCAGAAATCACTACCACCATCCTGAAAGCACCGCCTGCCGCCATGGCGCTTGCGAAGCGCTGCGTGGATGAGGGGCTGGAACGCGACCCGCGCGGCGCACTCGCCACCGAAATCATGGCCATTGAGGAAAGCCTGGCCGCCGCGGAATGGCGCAAAAAAATGCAGGATTTCGGCTGACCCTTACCGCCCGATCCATAAGGCAGTCTGAGCCGGCCCCTCAGGGCCAATAAAAGCAGGCTGGACAGGGCAGGAGCGCTTCGCTAGGAACAGGGTTCTGGAGAGGTTTGGTCCTCGCCAGGGCCCAGATAGCTCAGTTGGTAGAGCATGCGACTGAAAATCGCAGTGTCGCTGGTTCGATTCCGGCTCTGGGCACCATTTCAATGGTCCATCGCGTTGAAATCAAACAATTTCCAAAATCTCAGGGCGCCAATCCCCACACTGCACCCCACTTTCGGTTTGCATCGAAAGGGTTAGGCGCCTCAACCCGTTCCCTCACGCCAGCCCTGCGCGCGCCTTCACCGGTATCTTCAAATAGCGCACGCCATTGCTCTCCGCCTCCGGGAAACGCCCGGCGCGGATATTCACCTGGATTGAAGGCAGCAATAGCGTCGGTGCAGCCAGCTTCGCATCGCGCGCCTGGCGGAAGGCGACGAATTCATCTTCGCTCAGGCCATCCTTCACATGGGGGTTATGCGCGCGCTGTTCGGCGACTGTGCTTTGCCAAGCGTAATCATCGCGCCCTGGCGCCTTATAGTCATGGCACATCCAAAGCCTGGTTTCGGGTGGCAGTGCCAAAAGGCGCTTGATGGACCGAAACAGCGCCCGCGCATCGCCGCCCGGAAAATCGGCGCGCGCCGTGCCGTAATCATGCATGAAAAGCGTATCGCCCACAAAAACGTCATCGCCAATCCGGTAGCAGACACAGGCAGGTGTGTGGCCTGGTGTGTGGATCACTTCAATTTCCAAGGTACCAAGTTTCAGGCGTTGCCCATCGCGCAACAAAAGATCGAAATCGGCGCCTTCGGGCTTCACATCATCGGCAGCGAAAACCGGGCGGAAAATGCGCTGCACATCCTTTATGTGTTCGCCAATGGCGATCTGCCCGCCGCAGCGCTGCTTGATGTAGGGTGCTGCGGTCAGATGATCCGCATGGGCATGGGTTTCCAGGATCAGCGCAATCGTGATCCCTTCCTGCCGCGCCGCTTCAATCAGCCGGTCCGCCGAACGCGTATCCGCTTCCCCGCTGCGATGGTCCCAGTCCAACACGGGATCAATCACCGCGCCTTGGCGGGTTTCAGGGTCGAAGACCAGATAACTGACTGTATTGGTGGCCTCATCAAAAAACGGGCGGATGCTGGCAGAGGACATGGCGGGGCCTTCCTAAAGCAGACGCTAATATAAGGCGCCAACCCGGTTTCAGAAAGGTGGCCTAACGGCAGCTCAATATCCGCACATCATAAACCGGGTGTTCAAGCATATTCACGCCGGGCGCATCGGCGAACATCCAGCCGCGAAACGCGGGCGGGCTGCCCTGCGGGGCGCGGCTGTCGGTCATTTCAAACCAGGCGGCGGAATCGGGCACCTCGGTCGGCGGGCGCGCATGGCAGGCTCCGATACGGATGGTGAGGGTGCCGAAACTCAGGCTTTCCCCAACGCGGCCTTCCAGCACGGTCACGCGCGCTGTCACCTTATCCAAAGCCTGAATACGCGCCTGTTGCCGAGGCACCCATTCCTGCGCCTGCGCCAGATTTGGCAGGCACAACAGCGCGAACGCCAAAAACCGTTTCATGCGCTGCGCTTCGGGCTTGGCAAGGCTGCGATCATCTCCTGCAAAATCGCGCGCATCGCGGCTTCATCCACGCCCATGAGCACGGCGTCTTCAAACACATCGCGCAGCACCGTCGCGGCTTCGCTGTGGTTTTCCGCGAGCATTTTCAGCTTTTCGTTACAGGACACAGGCTTGCCATCCGCCCCGGGCCAGACGGCAGGGAGCTTGGGAAGCGGCTTCATCGCGGCGTGGCCGGCGCGTTTTCCTGATTGCCGCGCTGATTGGTCTCACCCGCCGAGAAGATGAAGCGCCCCAAAAGGCTTTCCAGATTGATCGCACTTTGGGTGATGGTGATTTCATTGCCTTCGCGCAGAATGCGCGTATCGCCGCCCGGCACCAGGGCCACATATTTGCCGCCGAGCAAGCCTTCGCTCGAAATCTCGGCTGAGGTGTCATGCGGCAGTTTCAGCCCCGCATCAACGCGGAGTGTCAGCACGGCAAGGAAGCTTTCCGGGTCAATCCGCTGCGCGACAACCTGCCCGACCTTCACACCGGCAATGCGCACATCTGCCCCTTGGCCAAGCCCATCAATGCGGTCGAATTTCGCGGTCAGGTTCATGCCTGGCCCGGAAAAGCTGCGCCCCGTGCTGGTCACGGCATAGCCAAGGAAGCCTGCGGCCACGGCCAGTACCACAAGACCGGTCAGGATTTCCGCGATTGAGCGCTTTTGCATGGTCGGGACGGCCTTTAGCGCCCCGGCGTCCAGGCTTCGTAATCGCCGCCGCGGCTTGCCGCCGGGTTCACCGGGCGCCAGGCCTCAGCGGTGCCGGTCATATTGGGGCGGTGTTCCTTCTGCCAGGGGCGACGCGGCGCGTCTTCGGGCAGCGGGCTTTCAGTGGTGTGGTGCAGCCAGCCCCACCATTCCGCCGGCACGGCGGAGGCTTGCGCTTCCTTCGCGAACAGCACGCGGCGCATGGGCCGGCCATAGGAATCGCGCCGACCGCGCGCTTCCCAATAGGTATTCCCAAAGCGGTCCTGACCAACCTGCCGGCTGGTGAGGCGAATGAAGAGCGTATTGAGCAACTGCATGGCGGCTTCCCGGAGCAAGCAAAAGGAAATGTATCATCGCACAGCCGCGCGGGTCACGCAAAAGCTAAGCGCGGGCCAAGCTATCCACAGGATATTGTGGGTCCAACCCCGAAAAACCACTAAATAAGGCTTCTCAGGCTTTCGAGTCGCGCCTAGCATAGCCTCATGGCTGGAATAGTCGGAACCATCTGGGCTGGGGTTGCGCTGCGGCGCTTGAAGGCGGGGGCGGATCCTGATGCTCCGCCGCGCGCTGTCGCCATTCCCGCGCCTTGGGAAGATGAAGCCGGGGAGGCGCTGGCGGCGCTCGCCCCGGGCGGTGGCCCGGCCACGCTGCCAAGCGTGGCGGAAGCCTGGATTCAACGCCTCATGCTGCGCGGGCGGCGCCTTGGCCTGCTGGATGGCGCCGATGCGGCGGAAAGCCTGGCCGCCGGGCTGCGCGCCCTGATCCTGGCCCGACGCGGCGCGCCGGGCGCCGAGATCTGGCGCGATACGCGGGGTGAGGGGCGTTTTGTGCTCAACCTGCCGGCCTTTTTGGATGGCGCAGGGGGTTTTGATGCGCCGGCCTATCGCGCGGCCTGTGCGCTTGCGGTGCAAACCCTTGATATTTCGGGCCATGGCAAGGCGGAAAGCCTGCGGCTTGGCTTTGCCGATCTGGCAGGTTTACTGGCCGGTTTCGGCCTTCCCTATGACAGCCATGAGGCATGCGATGTCGCCGCCGCCATTGCCGGGCTGACACGCGGCGCGGCTGAGGCAGAATCTGGCCGGCTCGCGACCCGTTTTGGTGCGCGCCATGCGGTCGCTCTGATCTGCCCGACGCCGCCTGAGGAAACCGCCATTCCGGGTCTTGCCAAGGCAGCGCGTGCGGCCTTGGCGGCGGCAGCGGCTTCGCCCGGGCTTCGCCATCGCGGCTGCATCGCCCTCGCACCCGCCGACGCGGTGGAAGCCCTGCTCGGCGCGGAAAGCGCTGGCATTGCGCCCGCCCCGGCGGCAAGCCGCCCGGCGCGTGGCGAGGATGGGCGCATCACGCAAGTGCCAACCCGCGCGGCGGAGCGCGCGGGTGGCGACGCCGCCTGGTTGCTGGCGCCGGTGACGCCGCAGGCCCGGCGCGCCATGGAAGCGGCAGTGATGCCCTTCCTGGATGCGCCGCCACCGGCCATGCCGGCACCGGCCGATCTGCCCGAAGCGCGCCGCGCTGCGCCAAGGCCGATCCATGCGCCGATCAGCCGTTGCTGGCGCGTTTCCATCGCCGGCAGCCGCGTGGCACTCCGCGCTGTTGAAGATGACCGCGGCCATTTGCGGGAGGTTTCCTTCTCCCTCCCTCGTGAAGCGGCGATGACTCGCGCCTTGATGGAAGCGCTCGCCCAGGCAGTATCACTTGGCCTCGCGCAGGGCGTGCCCTTGGCAAGCTTCGTCAATGCCTATGCCTATGCGCCCGGCCATGGTGGCGCGGTGGAAGGCGATGCGGGCATTCGCCGCGCAACTTCCGTGCTGGATTGGGCGTTTCGGCGGCTGGCGCGCGATTATTTGGGGCGCGAGGATCTGCCCGATCCGGTGGAAGAAGAAACGCTGCAGCCGCGCGCTGCGGTGCTGCCCTTGCTTCCCTTGGAATTGCCGGCGCATCCTTCTCCACGCATGCGCCGCCACTTGCGCCCGGCGGCGTGAAGGTGCCACGAAAAGGATTAGGATGATGGCCGGTAAAATCGAAGCGAAGCTTGCTGCCCTTGGCATTGTCTTGCCAACACCCGCGGCACCGATTGCGAATTATATCCCCTTCAATATCAGCGGAAAGCTGGTGGTGGTCTCCGGCCAGGTGCCGGTGCGTGATGGCAAGATTGCCTATACCGGCAAGCTGGGTGCGGGCGTTTCCATTGAGGTGGGTCGCGAAGCGGCGCGGCTTTGCTTCGTCAATCTGCTGGCGCAGTTGAAGGCCGCTGCGGGTGATTTGGACAACGTCACGCGCGTGGTGCGGCTTGGTGGCTTCATCGCTGCCCCTGCGGATTTCACGCAGCACGCTTTGGTGATGAATGGCGCTTCTGATCTGGCGGTTGAGGTATTCGGCGATGTTGGCCGCCATGCGCGGACAACTATTGGCGTGCCATCCCTGCCGGGTGATGCGGCAGTGGAAGTGGAAGGCATGTTTGAGATCGCGTGAGGTGCGGGGATTGCGCTCCTTAGCCGCGTGACGACATCAAGGGGCATGACCAGCCCTGCTGAACTGACACTGACGCTACATCGCGCCATTGCCGAAATTCCGGCGCGTGACTGGGATGCCTGTGCGGGTAGCGACAATCCCTTTCTGAGCCATGCCTTTCTGTTGGCGTTGGAGGAAAGCGGCAGCGCAGTGGCGGAACGCGGCTGGTTGCCGCAACATGCGGTGTTGCGTGATGCTGCTGGGCGAATACTGGCTTGTGCGCCGGCCTATGCCAAATCCCATTCCCAGGGCGAATATGTCTTTGACCATGGCTGGGCCGATGCTTTGGAGCGCGCCGGTGGGGATTATTACCCAAAGCTGCAAGTCGCCGTGCCCTTCAGCCCCGTGCCTGGTCCGCGGCTTTTGCTGCATCCCGAAGCGGGCTTTGGGCCGGATGTTTTGGCGGGCGCCCTGGTGCAGGCCTGCAAGGGCATTGGTGCCTCATCTGTCCACGCCACCTTTTGCACGGAAGCCGAATGGCGCGCCTTGGGTGACGCCGGCTGGCTGCAACGGCTTGGCACGCAATTCCATTGGGCCAATCCGGGCTATCGTGATTTTGATGATTTCCTGGCTGCGCTGGCATCGCGGAAGCGGAAGGCGCTGAAGCGCGAAAGGCGCGATGTGCAGGCGGCAGGGCTCACGCTCCGCACGCTGCGCGGGGCAGAAATCACGCCGCGCCATTGGCAGGCATTTCATCGTTTCTACCGCGCCACGACGGACAAGAAATGGGGCCGCAGCGCCTATCTGACGCGGGCTTTTTGGCCGCTGCTTGGCGAAAGGCTCGGTGATCGCGTGCTGCTGATGGTGGCGGAACGGGATGGCGAGCCTGTCGCCGCCGCGCTTAACCTGATTGGGCGCGATGCGATTTATGGTCGCAATTGGGGCGCCATTGTGGATGTGCCCTTTTTGCATTTTGAGCTTTGCTATTACATGGCCATGGATTTCGCGATTGCGCACGGCATTCCACGCGTGGAAGCCGGCGCGCAGGGCGAACACAAAATCCAGCGCGGCTATTTGCCTGTGCCGACCTATTCCGCGCATTGGATCGCGCATCCGGGGTTGTCCCGCGCGGTGGCTGAATTTCTGTCGCGCGAACGCCCGGCCATGGAACGCGAAATGTCGGCATTGGCGACGCTTTCCCCCTTTCGTCAGGTGGATGAGGGCGCGTGACACAGGGCGCGCCGCGCATCGCCTATCTGCAATTGGCGGCATCCATGGCGCTGGTGGGCGCCAATGTCGCGGTGGCGAAATTGCTCGCCGAAGCGTTGCCCATTCCCATGATCGCCTTCCTGCGCTGCGTTTTGGCGGTGGCCTTGCTATGGCCCCTGGCGCGCCTGCTGGAAGCCGCGCCGAGGCCGGACGCTGCGGTGATGCAGAACCTCGCCTGGCAGGCGTTGTTTGGCACGGTAATCTACAATGCAGGATTGCTGGCGGGGTTGCGCCTGACCTCCGCCTTGGAAGGCGGGCTGGTTTTGGCAAGCTTGCCGGCGGTGGTCGCTTTGGGCAGCGCCTTCTGGTTGCGCGAACGCCTGACGCCGCCGCAATGGATCGCGGTCAGCCTCGCGGGTTTTGGCATGGCGGCGATGACAATTGCACGCAGCGCCGATCAGGCGACGGGGTCCGTTCTTGGCAATCTGCTGATCTTCGGCGGCGTGGTGGGCGAGGCGCTTTACGTGCTGCTGGCGCGGCGCATCTCGGGGCGGGTTGGGGTGATCACGGCAAGCCTTTGGATGCAGATATTCTCGGCCCTGATGCTGGCACCTTTTGCGCTGCCGGATATTGCGCAGATTGCGGCCCTGGCCGATCCGCGCCTTGCGGCCTTGCTGGTGTTTCATAGCGTGACGGCGAGCGTGCTCTGCCTGCTGCTTTGGTATGCAGGGTTGAAGCGCGTTGGTGCGGGTGTCGCTGGCATTTTCACGGCCTTCCTCCCCGCGACCGCCGCTTTGGTTGCGGTGGTGATCTTGCAGGAAGCCTTCACCGCCATTCACGCCATTGGCTTTGCGCTGATGATGCTGAGTGTGCTGATCGCCACCTGGCCGCGCAGGGAAAGCGCATGAGGCCGTGGTTCGCGCAAAATCTGGGTCAATTTCGCCGCCAGACTCCGGCGCAAATCGCAGCATCCTTGGCCTATGAACAGGCGGCGCGCTTCGGCACGCTGGAATTGAAGCAGCGCCATTCCTGGGAGGCCAGCGCGGCGCTGTTGCAGGATGCTTTGGCCGAAGGTGACGCTTCCTGGAACATCTTCATGGAATGCGATTTGCTGCGCCTGGAAAAACGCGCCGATGCCATTCTGCTGACGGATCGAGCGATCTTCGTCCTGGAATTCAAGATGGGCGCGCAGACGCCAGACCTGAACGATCTGCGCCAGACCGATAATTACGCCATGGATTTGCATGATTTCCACGCTGGCAGCCGTGGTGTGCCGATCATTCCGGTGTTAGTCGCCCCCACCGCGCCGCCGCGCGAGCCAGACCTGCCGCTATTCTGGCATGGCGTGGCGCCGGTCATGGTCGCCAATGGCGCCATGCTAAGGGATATTGTGGCGCGCGTGCAGGCGGCGATACCACGGCCCGCAACGTCGATTGACGCCAATGCCTGGGGGCATTCCGCCTATCGCCCCGTGCCAAGCGTCTTGGAAGCGGCGCGGCTTTTGTATCGGCGTAATGCCGTACCCGATATCGGCGCCACACGCGCCGATGCGCATAACCTGACCCGCACCACCGATGCCATTGCGCGCGTCATTGCGAAAGCACGGGCAGAAGGCGGGCGCTATGTTGTCTTTGTGACGGGCATTCCTGGCGCGGGCAAGACGCTTTGCGGTCTCAATCTGGTCTTTGGCGCGCTGCGGGAATCAGGTGCTGCCTTTCTTTCCGGCAATGTGCCCCTGGTGACGGTATTGCGTGAAGCCTTGGCGCGTGATGCCGCGCCCCAGGGAGGCGCCGCCTTCCAGGCCGCCGAACGCGCCGCGCGCACCGCGCTGCAAAATGTCCATCGCTTTCTGGAACACCACGTGATCCATGCGCATGAAACACCCGAAGCCCGCATCATCGTATTTGACGAAGCACAGCGCGCCTGGGATCAGGCGCAGGCAACGCGCGATGGTCAGCGTCGCAAAAGCCATTTGAGCCTCAGCGAACCCGCGCACACACTTGAAATCATGGCGCGGCATGATGGCTGGTCGGTGATTGTCGCGCTGATCGGCAATGGGCAGGAAATCAATACCGGTGAGGCCGGGCTTGCCGAATGGGGCCGCGTGATTGCCGCATCACCTTCCTGGCGCGCGGTCGCGGCGCGGCGTAGCACCACTGCCGATGATCCTGCGCAGTGTCTGGCGGAAGGCGCCGCGCCCTGGCTTGCCTTTGATGATGATCTTGATCTGCAAACGCCCATTCGCAGCCTGCGCAGCAGCAGGGGCACTGAATGGGTGGATGCCGTGTTGCAGGGTGATGCGCGCGCGGCGCGCGCCATTGCGGAAGCAACGCCGGAATTGCCCTATTACATCACGCGCGATGCCAAGGCCTGGCGCGCGGCCTTGCGCGCCCGCACCAGGGGCTTGCGCCGCGCTGGCCTGGTTGCTTCCGCCGGCGCGCGGCGCTTGCGGGCTGAGGGGCTTGGCGTACAGGTGCCCGATATTGCCGATTGGTTCCTGAAGCGCTGGCCGGATATCCGTTCTTCCGAAGCGCTGGAGACCTTCGCCACCGAATATGATTGCCAGGGGCTTGAATTGGATGTGGTCGGCCTCGCCTGGGGTGGTGATTTCCTGCGCCACGCCGGGCAATGGCGCGCAAGGCGCTTTGTTGGCCATCACTGGCAGATTGTGCGCGGGATTGAGGAGCAGCGCTATATCCTGAACACCTATCGCGTGCTGCTGACGCGCGCGCGGTATGAGACGATCATTTGGGTCCCGCCCGGTTCCGCCGCCGCTGACCCCTTTCACGATATCACGCGCCCGGCGGCCGAGATGGATGCGCTGGCTGATTTTCTGCTCGCCTCTGGCGCAAGGCCCCTTGAAGCGCTACCGAAACAGGCGGAACCCGCGCCCGAACTGGCGCAGCTTTTATGAGGGCACCATGCGCGCGCTGATCCTTCTGGCTATGCTTGTTCTGGCGCTGCCCGCTTGGGCACAGGAAATCAAGCTCGCTACATGGAATATCGCCTGGCTCACCACCAAGCCCGCTGGTCATCCTGACCTGCCGCGTGACCTCACCACCCGGACCGAGCAGGATTTTGCGCGGCTGCGCACCTATGCGGAAAGGCTGGCGGCTGATGTGATTGCGTTGCAGGAAGTGGATGGCCCCTTGGCGGCGGCGCGCGTTTTTGATGCCACCGCCTATGATTTCCACTTCCCGGCGGAAAGTGATGTGCAGCGTGCGGGCTTCGCTTGGCGTAAGGGGCTTCACGTCACGCGCAATCCGGACCTGATGGCGCTTGATCTTCGCCCGACCGCGCGGCGGTCGCTCCGGCGCGGTGCGGATATCACTTTGCATGGTGCCAATGGCGCGCGCTTGCGGCTGCTGTCGATTCATCTGGATGGTGGTTGTTCGCAAGGTTCCATACGTCAGCCCAATAGCAGCGATTGTCAAAGCCTCGGCCAGCAGGCGCAAATTCTGGCAGAATGGATTACCGAACGGCGCCGCGAGAATATGCCCTTCGTGATTCTGGGTGATTTCAATCGGCGTTTTTCGCGCGATGATGACATGCTGTCCACGCTGAACGCCGCATCGCCCATGCGCCGTGCGACAGAAGGCTTTTCCAACCCCTGCTGGAGCCGCGACGGCCAGGGGCGCGCCTTCATTGACCATATTCTGCTTGGCCTACGGGCGGCGGATTGGCTGATCAAGGATAGTTTTCGTGTCTTTTCCTATGGGGAACGCGATCCCGCCTTGCGTGATGTGATCAGCGATCATTGCCCGATTTCGGTCCGGCTGCAGCTGCCCTGAAATCCGCTATGGGCGAGGGGCAGCGCCCGTGCCATGCTCCCCCCCCCATGTCGCTTTTCACCCGCATCACCCTGCCGCTTGCGGCGATCAATTTCATCAACCAGGCCAATCGGTCCCTGGTCGCGGTGATCGGGCCATTTCTGGCGCTTGAATTCGGCCTGACAGCAGCAGAACTTGGGCTGCTCGCCGCGTGCTTTTTCGCAAGCTACGCCATGGCGCAATTACCGATTGGGCTTGCGCTTGATTTGAAAGGCCCGCGGCGCGTGCAGGCGACCTTGGCGCTGGTTGCTGCAACGGGTTTTGTGATCAGTGCGCTATCAACCGATGTGCTGATGCTGGCAGCGGGGCGCTGCGTGGCAGGTATTGGTGTGGCGGCGGGGCTAATGGCGATGCTGAAGGCCAATACGCAATGGTATCCCAAGGAACGCGTTGCGGCAGTCACTGGCGCAGGCTTGTTCTTCGCGTCCATGGGTGGGCTTGCCGCCACCATGCCGGTGCAATGGGCGCTGCCCTTCATTGGCTGGCGCGGTGTTTTCGCGGTGCTGGCAATACTCGCCGTTATGGTATCGGCCTGGATCTGGTTTTCCGTGCCCAATGCGCCGCCCGGTGTTGCACCTGCGCCGCGGCGCAGTCTGCGTCAGGAAATCGGCGAATATGGTCGCATCTTCAAGGACCCGGTATTTCTACGCCTGGTGCCTACGGTTGGCATGCTCTCCACGCTCAATTTCACCTATCAGGGGCTTTGGGCGGGGCCGTGGTTGCGCGATGTCGGCGGCTTGGATGATGGCGCGCGCGCTGCCGCCTTGCTGATCTATGCGCTTGGCATGATGATCGGCAGTCTTTTCACCGGGCAGGCGGCATCCTTCGCGCAGGCGCGCGGCTTTTCGCCGATGTTGATGCCCTATGTTGGTGTCGCGGGATGCCTGTTCGCGCAAGCCATGCTGATGCTGGGGCCGAGCAATTTCTGGGTCATGGCCTTCCTCTGGTTTTTCTTCTCTTTCTCAGGCTCTGTTGGACCCGCAGGCTATGCGGCGATTGCGCAAGGCTTCCCACCAGCGCTTGCTGGGCGCGTTTCCACCGCCATCAATTTCCTGATGCTGTGCGTTGTTTTCTTGTTCCAAACCGGCATTGGTGCCATCCTTGATCTCTGGCCGCGCGCAGCCTCGGGCGGTTGGGCTCCTGAGGGTTATGTCTGGGCGCTTGGCATGACATTCTCCGTCCAATTGGCGGCAGCGCTTTGGATTTTTCTGCCCTGGCGGCAACCACGAAAGGAACCCGTGTGATGGAAAAAAGAGCAACAAAAATCCTGGATCGCTTCCGCGTGACAAAGGGGCGCGGCTTTCGCCTGAAGGATTTTGATCCGTCCGACACCGCTGGCCTTGACATGGAAAAAACCACCGCCGGGGCGTTGTTGCAGCAGGGGATCGAACGGCTCGCGCTATTGCAGGACAAGCTTTATGCACAGGATCGCTGGTCGGTGCTTTGCATCTTTCAGGCGATGGATGCCGCCGGCAAGGATGGCGCCATCAAGCATGTGTTTTCCGGCGTGAACCCGCAGGGCTGCCAGGTGCATTCCTTCAAGGCGCCGGGGGCGATGGAATTGGACCATGATTTCCTTTGGCGCCATTCCATTGCGCTTCCGGAACGTGGACGCATCGGCATCCATAACCGTTCCTGGTATGAGGAAGCGCTCGTGATGCGCGTGCATCCGGAATTCCTTGCGCGGCAGAAGCTGCCACCTTCGCTGATCGGCAAGAAAATCTGGGATGAAAGGCTGGAAGATATCGCCGCCTATGAACGCTATCTGGCGCGCCAGGGGACGGTGGTGCTGAAATTCTTTCTCAATGTCAGCCAGGAAGAACAGAAAAAGCGCTTCCTTTCCCGCATTGATGAACCTGAGAAGAACTGGAAATTCTCAGCCAATGATGTCGCCGAACGCGCGCATTGGAATGCCTATATGAAAGCCTATGATGCGGCGATTCGTGCCACGGCCGCGCCCCATGCTCCTTGGTTCGTGGTGCCGGCTGATGCCAAATGGTTCACCCGCCTTGTTGTGGTGGTGGCCATCATTGAAGCGCTCGAAAAGCTTGATCTGCACTACCCTGCGGTCACCAAGGAACAGCGCGCCGCGCTCGCGGTTGCCAGGAAACGCCTGGGATGAAACGCTAATCCCCCACCGCATCCAGCACATGCAGCGCATAGGTATAGGCCGCACCGGCATTGAGCGCGATGGCAACGCCAAGCGCTTCGGCGATTTCTTCCTTGGTGGCGCCGGCGGCTTTGGCCTTGCGTGCATGGGCATCAATGCAGCCATCACATTTCGTGGTGATGGCAACAGCAAGGGCGATGAATTCGCGCGTCTTGGCATCCAGATGCTTGGTTTGCGCCGCGCCATTCGAAAGTGCCACAAAACCCCTGACGATATCGGGGTGCAATTGCCCCAATTCCTTGCCGCGCGCCTTCAGCCCGGCGCTGTATTCTGCCCAATTCTTCACTTCAGTCATGACTGAAAATCCTTTCAATGCATCACGGCCGCGGCGGCGCTGGCATAGCCCACGCGGCGTTCCGGCGGCACGGGATGGCGTCCGGCCACGCGTTCCAGCAGCAGGCGCGCATCGGCCAGCATGCCGGCCTTCATCGCCGCATCCAGGAAAAGCTGTTCCAGCACATCCTGCTGCGCATGGCTGCCACCCATGCGGTGCATCACGCCAATGGCAGGGCGCATCACGGTCACGGCACGGGCATGATCACCGCGCGCATGCGCCAGCACGGCCTCACATACTGGCAGCGCCGCATCGCGCAGAATGGGGGCGAGTGTGCCACCCGCGGCAATGGCATCGCGAATCCCATCCAACAGCCGCGCCGCCGCCTGGAAGCGCCCGGTCGCAACCAGAGCCATCATCCAATGCGGCAGGGTGAAGGCCGAAAGGCAATCGCCAATCCGCGCTTCCGCCTTATCAGCCAATTCTTCCCAGCGCGCTTCCACATTCACGCCCTGGCGTTGCAGGCGAAACAGCATGGAAGCGGCGTTCTGCACATCAATATACAAATCGGGTGCGGCTTCCGTCAGCGGGCTTTGCAGGTTGCGAAAGCCCTTGTCGTAAAGCGCCAGCACTTCCTCCGATTCGGCGCGTTCCAAATGATACATCGCGCGGTGCCACCACAAATGATGCGCCAGGTTGGAAGCGCCTTCCCAATGCCTTTCCAAGCCCGAGAGCCAGGCAATGCCCTCACCACGCCGGCCCTGCATTTCCATCACATGCGCAACGGCATGCGCGGCCCATAAATCGCCCGGGTCAAGGTCAATCGCGGCGCGGCCACTTTCTTCCGCCACTTGGTAATTGCCGCATTCCTCATGCGCGAAGCAGCGGCAGGCGAGAATACAGCCAAAGGCGGGAAGCGCTTCGGTCCAATAGGGATAGACACTATCCACCACGCGCTGCATGACACCAGCGCGCCCGAGCCAAAAGGCGTTGAAGTGGTGCAAGCGGAAGGCCAGGATATCATGCGGGCGTTCGCGCAAAATCGCCTCCCACGTCGCCAGAGCCTGGTCGAGATCCCCTGCCGCCCAGGCGGTTACAGCGGCAGCATGGGCGACTTCCCGTGCGCTTGCCGTGGCCGCAAGGCGCGTGGCGGCCGCGGCTGCTTCCCGCGCGGCAGGCAGCAATGAGGCCTTGTAGCCGAGCAGCGCAAAGGCTGATTGCAGCACGCGCGCCATCGGCATCTCGCCATCCGCTTCCAGCAGCGCCTTCATGCGCGCGGGTGTATCGGCGCGATATTTCAGATAGCCTGTTACCACATGATCATAAGCGCGCGTCGCGGCCTCTGACGCGCTGGTGATGGCAAGGCCGTGCTGATCCTGGTGCATGGAGAGGCTCCGACATTCAAGCGCAAAGCTTGCCAGCCTTGGCCAAGCCGTGTCGAGTATGAAGACCAACAAGACGGAGAAAGACATGTCCGAAGACACCCCCGAAGCCCGTCTCGCCGCGCTTGGTCTGGTGCTGCCGCCGGCGCCGAAGCCCTTGGGTACTTATGTGCCGTTCCGGCGCGACGGGAATATCATCTATCTGTCCGGCCAAGGCCCGCGCGATGCGGACGGCAAACCCATCAGCGGCAAGGTGCCAACTGAAGTCAGCATTGATGAAGCCTATCAGCTCGCCCGCCGCGTCGGGCTTTCCTTGCTGTCAGTCGCGGCATCGGCTGCCGGCGGGCTTTCGCGCCTGCGCGCGCTGAAAGTGCTTGGCATGGTCAATGCAGTGCCGGAGTTCCGCGAACATCCGCGCATCATCAATGGCTGTTCTGATCTTTTCGTCGCGGTACTCGGCGATAATGGTCAGCATGCGCGCTCCGCCGTTGGCTTTGGCAGCCTGCCCAATCAAATCCCGGTCGAGATTGAAGCGATTTTCCGCGTGCTTGACTGAAACCGATCAAAGCTTGGTGCCGGTGCTGCCGAACCCGCCCGCCCCGCGCGCGGAATCCGGCAGTTCGGCCACTTCGCGCCAAACCCCGCGCGTGACTGGCGCCAGCACGGCCTGGGCAATGCGCATGCCGCGTTCCACGGTAAAGGGTTCGGTCCCCGCATTCATTAGAATGACACCCAATTCGCCACGATAATCCTCGTCTATCGTGCCGGGGCTATTCGGCAGCGTAATGCCGTTTTTCAGCGCCAAACCAGACCGGGGCCGCACCTGAATTTCATACCCTGCCGGGATCGCCATTTTAAGGCCCGTCGGGATCAAGGCGCGCCCACCTGGCGGGATCACCACCGGCGCGCTGATCGCGGCCAATAAATCCATTCCCGCCGCCCCTTCTGTCGCATAGCTCGGCAGCGGCAAATCCGCGCCATGGGGCAGGCGTATCACAGCAATTTCCGGGGTCATGCCAAAGCCTCTGCAATGCGCGCGGCAAGCTTCGCCGCGACTTCTTCCTTTTTCATGCGTGGCCAGGCTTCCGTGCCCTTGGGCGTGATCAGTAGCACGGTATTCTCCGCCCCCCCCATCACATCGCCCGAGACATCATTGGCAACGATCCAATCGCAGCCCTTTTTCTTGCGCTTGGCGCGCGCATGGTCTTCCAGCTTTTCTGTTTCTGCCGCGAAACCCACCATCAGTTTCGGCCGGCGCGGCCCGGCGGCCGAAAGTGTCGCCAGAATATCGGGGTTGAGCGCCAAGGCGATTGGCGGCGGCACTTCACCCGCGATTTTTTTCATTTTCTGATCGGCAGCCGCGGCACTCCGCCAATCCGCAACCGCTGCCGCGCAAATCGCAACATCGGCGGGAAGTGCTGCTTCGCAGGCCGCCAGCATATCGCGCGCCGATTCCACGCGCCGCACCGTGACACCTTTCGGATCAGGCAGCGCGACAGGGCCGGAAACCAAAGTCACCCGCGCACCCAGCGCAGCAAGCGCTGCGGCAATCGCATGGCCCTGCTTGCCGCTGCTGCGATTGGCGATGTAACGCACCGGGTCAATCGGTTCATGCGTGGGGCCGCTGGTCACCAGCACATGCCGGCCTTGCAGGGGCTGAGCGGTGGGTGTCAGCGCGGCTTCCACCGCCGCCAATAACGCGGCGGGTTCAATCAACCGGCCCGGCCCCGATTCCGGTTCCGCCATGGCGCCCACTTCCGGCCCGGCCAGCATCACCCCCCGCGCGCGCAAGGTCGCGATATTCGCCTGCGTCGCCGGGTTTTCCCACATGGCGGGGTTCATCGCCGGCGCCACCATGATCGGCGCGCGGGTCGCGAGCAGCACGCAAGTCGCCAAATCATCCGCCAGCCCATGCGTCATCTTCGCCAGCAAATCCGCGGACGCCGGCGCCACCAGCACCAGATCAGGCAGCCGCGCGAGGCGGATATGGCCAATATCCGCTTCCGCCGCCCAAAGATCATCATGCACTGCCTGACCGGTGATGGCGGCAATTGCCTCCTTGGTCACAAAACGCGCCCCGCCCGCGGTCAGGATGGCGGTCACACTCGCCCCCGCCTTACGCGCCAGACGCGTGAATTCCAGCACCTTATAGGCAGCGACGGAGCCCGAGACGATGAGCAGGATTTTACGACCAGCAATCATGGATGGAAGCGTAACCCAGAAGCCGCGTGAATGAAATCAGCCACCCCCTGGCGCGCGCCCCTGGTTCGGGCATCATGGGCGAAGGCCGCCCGATCAGCGCGGCAAGGGGGAAACAGCATGGCAGGCGGGAAGCTCCGCGCCACCGGTGTTCTTGCGCCCTTCGGGCAGCGCGGCTTTCGCTTTCAATGGCCGGCTGATCTTGCCACCTCCTGGGCTTTTGAGATGGAGACGATCATCCTTGGTTGGTATGTGCTGACGGAAACAGGATCGGTCACCTGGCTGGCCATCTTCGGGTCCTTGCTGCTGATCGGTACGTTGCTGTCACCCATGTTTGGCGTGATGGGTGATCGGGTTGGGCATCGGCGCGTGTTATCCGCCATGCGGGCCTGGTATGCCTTGCTGGCGGCTGTGCTCACGGCCTGTGCCATTGCGGGCTTGCTGTCCCCCTGGCTGGTTTGTGGCGTGGCCTTCCTGAGCGGCCTGGTGCGGCCTTCCGATATGGGCATGCGCAATGCGCTGATTGCGGCGGGCACGCCGCCCGCCTTGCTGATGGGCGCGATGGGGGTTGAACGCATGAGCGCCGATAGTGCGCGCGTGATCGGCGCACTGACCGGGGCGGGGCTGGTCGCCTTCCTTGGCATTGGCCCGGCCTATCTGGCGGTGACAGCGATTTATCTTTGCGCCTTTCTGCTGACCTTGCAGGTGGATGAACCGCCGCCGCGCGCGGCCCAAGGCGTGGTCATGAAAACGCCCTGGGCCGATCTTGGCGATGGCATTGCCTATGCCCGCGCAACACCGCCTGTGTTGGCGGCGCTGCTGCTGGCCTGCCTTGCCAATTTCGCCGCCTATCCGATCAGCGGAGGCCTGTTGCCCCATGTCGCGCGCGATGTTTACGGGCTGGATCGCACTGGGCTTGGCTATCTGTCGGCGAGTTTCGCCGGCGGCGCCATGCTCGGTTCGCTTTTCATCAGCGCGCGGGGAGGGGGCCTGCCACCGGCGCGCACCATGCTGGCTGCGTCGCTTTCCTGGTTCTTGCTGCTGCTGGTTTTCGCGCGCCTGACGGACCCGGTACTGGGCGGTGTGGTGCTGGCACTGGCGGGGTTTGTGCAAAGCTTTTGCATGGTGCCGCTGGCAGTGCTGCTGCTGCGCATCACCTTGCAGGAATTTCGCGGCCGCGTGATGGGGCTCCGCATGCTGGCCGTTTATGGCTTGCCGGTTGGGTTGATGCTGGCCGGGCCCTTGGTGGGTGAGATCGGCTTTGCCGATGCCGGTGCGCTTTATGCGGGCTTCGGCGCCCTATGCACGGTGGCGATTGCGCTTTTCTGGCGTAAGCATCTATTGCCGGGAGAAGTGCCGGCGAATGGGTTGCGCAGCCAATAGAACGTTTCCCGTTCAACTATGTCCACGGGACACGCTCTACACCGTCATTTGGTCGCGTTTTCCAAGCCGCCAAGTGATCTCACTTGGCTCGGACGTTTTCCTGAACGCCAGGCTTACCCCTGCCGCAACCCCGCACGTTCCGCCGCCGCGCGGGTCCAGGCTGTCTCCCGTTGCAGAAAGGCAGCGAAGCCTGGGGGCGTTGCCTCCGCCCCGCTGGCCATCAGGCTGCCCATGCCTTCCAGCCGCGTGCGCACGGCGGGGTCGGCAACGGCGGCGGCGACAGCTTCGCCCAGCGCCTTCGCGACTGGGTCGGGCAGGCCCGTTGGCGCCACAATGCCGACAAAGGCCGCGGCCTGATAATCGGCAACGCCGGCCTCAGTCGCCGTTGGCAATTCGGGCGCTTGCGGCAACCGATTTGCGGCCGCCACCGCCAAAATCCGCACCGCGCCTTCCTTATGCAAAGGCAGCGCGGTGGAGATTTCTGTAATCGCGCCGGATAGGGTGCCAGACACAAGATCAGGCGCGAGCGCGCCCCCGCTGCCATAGGGGATATGGGTAATGCCCGCGCCGGTCGCGGCATTGAACATTTCAAGCGAAAGATGCGCTGCACTCGCAATGCCCGAAGACCCAAAGCCGAGCCTACCAGGATTGGCCTTCGAATGCGCGACAAGTTCGGCCACCGTTTGCACTGGCAGGCTGCGATGCACGGCAATCACCATTGGCGTGCGCACAAAAAGCCCGATCGGCATGAAATCGCGCATCGGGTCATAGCCAAGATTGGCCTGCACGGTTGGGTTGATAGTAAGCGGTCCATTCGACCCGAGCAGAATAGTATACCCATCCGCCCGCATCCGCGCGACCTGCTGCGCCGCGACACTGCCGCCCGCGCCCGCGCGATTTTCCACCACCACAGGCTGGCCAAGCTTCGCCGCCATGGCTGGCGCGCAGGCACGCGCCGTCAGATCCGAATTCCCGCCCGGTGCGAAAGGCACGATCAGGCGGATGGGCTTATCGGGGAAGGCGGCCTGGGCACGCAGTGGCGTTGACAGGATTGGCGTCGCGGCAAGGGCTGTCAACATCGCGCGGCGCGTTGCGGTGAAGGTCATGTTTTCCGTCCGTTTCCCGATAGTAGCGGCAAGCTTGCGGCGTAAGGACGAGGCCGGCAAGCCCCTGCGATAACGGCGGCACATCACGCGCGCGCATGTTCAAGCCAAGCCGAACGCCATGCTCTAATTGCGCCGCGCCTCCCGCGCGATCACCGCCAGCGCTGCAGATGAAATCGTGAGCTGCCCAAGTATCTGCGTCATGTCGCGAATATAGCCCCAGGTCTCAAACGGTGCGGGGTCTTGCGGCAGCATCACCAGGCTGCCGGGCGCCAGGGGTGGCCCACCGCCCTGGAAGAAACCTTGTCCCGCTGGCGCGGCCTCCCCATTCGGCATCACCACAAAGACGCGCGACGCATCGGCAAAGCGCTGAGCCCCACCCGAAGCCTGGATGTATTCCGCCGCGCGCCAACCCTGGCGGAAGGGCAAGCTGCCGGGGTTGAGTACCGCGCCCACCACCGTCACATCCTGCGGGCGTTTAGGTATGGCCAGCACGTCGCCCGGTTCCATCAGCATGTCCAAATCGGGTCGTGCGAGCAGGATCACGGGATTGGCTTCCACCACCACGCGCCCGGCGGCGCGCGCGATCACATCCGAAAGCCTCTCACCCCGGCGCAATTCATAGCTGCCGGGATTGCGAAATTCGCCGAGCAGCAGCACCGGCCCGCTATCCAGCGCATCCTCCCGCCGCGGCACACGCAGCGCCTGACGCGGTGACACGGCCTTCGCCCCGCCGCCACCAAGGCTGACATGCGTGACCTGGCCGGTCAGCGCTGGGTTTGGCACATCACGCGCCACATCGGGCGCCCGCGCATTGCCAAGCGCGGTGACACCACCCGCAATCGCCAGCGCATCGGCGATCGGCGTATTTTCCAACATGGGATAAAGCCCCGGCGCGCGCACCTCACCGGTCACCAGCGCGGCATGGTCCAACAGGAACCCTGCCAATTCCGGCGCTTCCTGGAAAATCCGCGGGCAGCGCGCATCGCCAATTTCTGGAAATCCTGTGGCCCGCGCATGGGCGAAGCGGGCAGGGGAGGCCTGCGCCGCTTGGGCAAGCTGCGTCAGCGCCACGCATTCACCGCCTTGCATCGGGGTTGCCTCGCCGCGCAGGGCGCGTTGTGGTGCTGCACTTGAAAGCCATTGGATATCCGCGCGGGAGAAGACAATCACCTCATCCCCATCGCGCAAACTCGGCCCGCCGCGCCCTTCCAGCGCGCGCGCCAGATCAAAGCCAAGTAGATGGCGCTGCCCGCTCCGCTGATCCGGGCGCAGCACCACGGCAAAACGCGTATAGGGATCCGGGCCCAATTGCCGGTGATCCGCAATCAGCCCGCGCACCGAAAGCCCTTGCCGGCCATTGGCGGCCCGCGTGATCGGCATCGCCACATGCCCGCCAAGGCGGATGGTATTGGCCGCCACATCGGCGCCCGGGCGCACCAGCAGCGCATCACCGCGCTTGAGGCTGGCACTGACAGCAAGCTCGGCAAAACTCCGCCGCCCCTGCGCATCGCTTTGCTGCACCAAAAGCCGATTACCGCTGGGGCGGAGCGGCCCGCCGGCCAGCGTCAGCGCATCATCCAACGGCATAAAGCCCTGCCGGGCGGGCAATTCATAAATGCCAGGCCGCGCCACATCGCCGGCAATCGCCACCACGCCACCCAAAGGCGGCACCAGAATGCGCTCGCCCTCCCGCAGCGTGACGTCAGCAGCCCCCGGCGCATCGGCCAGCAGCGGGTAAAGGTCCACCTGACGGGATCCCGCAGGCCCTTCAATACGGATGGCGCGTAAGGACCCGCTCCGCCGCACCCCCTCAGCCGCTGCCAGCGCGTCCAAAACGCTGGCAAGCGCGGTGAGTGTCTGAAAGCCAGGGCGCATCACCTCGCCGCCCACAAAAACGCTGATCTGGCGGATGGCGCCGATGGAAAGAAATACCTCCGAACCGCCCAATTCCCGCGCGGCGCGGGCTTCCATATCCGTGCGCAGATCGGCCAGGCTGCGCCCGGCAGCGGGGAGGGGCGGCAATTCGGGCAGCAACAGCATCCCATCCCGCCCGATCCTGAGGGAATGCGTCTGACGCGCGCGCCCGCGCAGCGCTACCACCACCTCATCGCCTGGTCCCAATATGTAGGAACCGGGCAGGGCGCCGAAGCTTGGCGGCGGGGCGGCGCCACCGCGGAAAGTATCATAGCCGAATTGGCGGAGTTCCACCTGTTCCAGCCTTTCGGCGAAGAAGGCTTCAATGCTGGAAAGATTGAGTGCGGGGCGTAGGGCAGGGGCCGCGGTTTGTGCCGCCGGCGCCGCTGGCGCGGCGATGGCCGCTTCCAGGACTCGGGCGAGAATTTCGCGCTGGGCGCCGGGGGGCAGGTTGGGCAAGTTCCCGCCCCCTGGCAGGCTTGGCGGGAGGCTGGGTGGGGCAAGGAATTGTGCGCCAGTTTGTGCCGCCGCCGGCAGCATCATGGCGAAAAGCCATAATATCAGCAGGCTAGGGCGCAAGTGTGGCGCCACTCTCGGGCGCTCTTTTTTGGAGAAACACAACATGTGATACACCCAAAAATATGGTTGATTTTTTCTTAACACAACCTTAGATTGCTTTTCAATGACCTAAATCACCCAAGGAGACGTGACGTGCCAGGTGATACGGTTCTTGGCGAAGCCCGGAATTCAACAACCATCCTGCCCGGCTGGCGCGGCTGGTGGCTCAGTGCCGATGCGGCTTGGCGGCTCGGCCCTCGGCCTGTCGCGCTTTTCGCCTGGCATCGCCTGCGTCTCGCGATTGGGATCACCCGCTATGCCTTGCCGGATCGGCCAACCCCGCAAGGCCCCTTTCTGCCCGAAGCCGGCGCGGTGCCCATAGCGCCGCGCGATTGGCATGGGCCCTTTGACGCCAAGGCCCATGCGCTGGATGTCCTGGCCCGGCCCGGCGCTGATATTCGCGGCCTATGGGAAGCGCATCGCCTGGCACCTTTGCTGACGCTGGCCCAAGCCGCCGCGCGTGACCCTGAAGGGGCGCATCTGAACCAAGCCGAAGCGCTGCTCGCCGATTGGGCCGCCGCCAACCCGCCCTTTCGCGGCCCCGGCTGGGCTTGCGCGCAGGAAGCGGCCTTGCGCGCCATGGGGATCAGCCTGGCGCTGGCCCTGCTGGGCGCGGATCGGCGGCTCAGCCCTGGCGCGCGTGACTTGCTTGCGCTGCATGCCGCGCGCATTCGCGCCACGCGCGCCTATGGCGCGGCGCAGGATAATAACCACCCGATCAGTGAAGCGGCGGGGCTCTTTATCTGCGGCTTGCTGTTGGGCAGGGCGAGGGATCAGCGCGCCGGGGCGCGGGGGCTGGCCAGGGCTGTTGCGCGGCTGGTCTCCCCTTGCGGGGCCTTTGCCCAGGCCTCACCGTCCTACCACCGGCTGATGCTCGATGTGCTTGCCATCGCCGAATGGTTCCGCCGCCGCCATGGGGCGCCAAGCTTTGGCGGGGCTTTGGCGGCGCGCGCTGCGGCTGCCACGCATTGGCTGGGGCGAATCATGGCCCCCAGTGGCGCCTTGCCGCGCATCGGGCCGTGTGATGATTCGGCCTTTGCCGATCTGTCTGGGCTTGGGGCCGGTGATGCGCGCGCCAGCCTGGAACGCGCTTCGCGCCTTTTTCTGGGTGCCAGCGCGGGCCTGACGGATGATCCCGGCTGCCGTGCCCTTGGCTTGACCACCGCGCCCGCCACGCCGGCGCCGCAAGCTACGCATTGGCGCAGCGCCGGCTGGTTCGGGTTGGCCGGGGCAGGGGGCGCGCGCGGCGTGCTGCGCACCGGCGTGCCGCTCCGCTTCCGGCCGGGTCAGGCGGATTTGCTGCATTTCGACCTTTGGGACGGCAATGAGAATCTGCTCCGTGACGGCGGCAGCGGCGCCTATCTGCCGCCGCCGGGCTTTGACTGGTGGCAAGCCATGCTGGCGGGTGGCCTCGGCCATAATCTGATCACCTTTGATGATGCCGAGCCAATGCCAAGGCTTGGCCCCTTCCTGTTCGGGCACTGGCCGCGCTGCCGCGCCATTCCCGATGGCGCCAAAACCCGCGATTGGCGCGGCAATCGCCACGCCAGGCGCATTGAATGCCGTGGGCGGGCTTGGCGTGTGGAAGACCAGGTCGGCGGGGATTTCCGGCGCTTGGCGCTGCGCTGGCGGCTTTGCCCTGGCGATTGGCAACGCATTGCCGATGGTGTGGAAAGTGCCAAGGCGCGCATCACGCTCACCGCCGATGCGCCCTTTAGCCTTGAATTGATCCGCGGTTGGGAAAGCACTGCCTATGGGCGGGTGGACCCGGCGCCGGTGCTGGAACTCCGCGCCCAGCGCCCAATCAGGCGGATTTTTACTGAAATCGCCCTGCCAAAAATGAGGCTTGGGTGATGCCGTTGCCGCTGCTGCTGATGGGGCTTTGGGCTTGGCGTGCCAGGCTGGCGCTGATCCTGCTGCTGCTATGGGTAGGCGGGGCGGCCGCCATCCTGCTTTGGCCGCGCGGCCATGTGGCGCGCGCCCAGGTGGCGCCGGCTGAGACCACGGCCTTTGCCATTTCGTCCCTGCTAGCATCTCATCCCTTGGCATTGGGTCAGGGGCTGGATACGCGCCCCGGCGGCAATTTCGCCATCTATCTGGCCGCGCTGCGCTCGCCTGAGGCAGCGCGCATGCTCACCACCGAAACCCCCTTATTGCAGGCGCTGGAGCGCGCCCGCCAGGACTCACCCCTTGCGGGGCTGCGGGCGTCACTGGGCCTCAACCGCGCGCTGGATGCGGATGATGTGCTGGCGTGGCTTGAGCGATATATGTCAGTAAGTCAGAACCTTGGCAGCATTACCTGGTCGCTTGAATTAACCCACCCCGACCCTGGCTTGGCGCTGCAAGCCCTGGTCACCCTCCATAATTATGCCGAGGCCAAGGTGCGCGCTGATCTTGCCGTTCAGGCCGCGCGCCGGGTTGCGGCCTTGGAGGCACGGCTTTCCGGCGAAAGCGACGTTTTTCTCCGCAACAGCCTTTACGACCTTTTGGCGCAGCAACAGCGCGCCGGACTGGTGGTGGCGGCGGATGAGGCAGTGGCGGCCCGGCTGATTGCGGTACCGATGGTGGAGGCGCGGCCTTCTCGCCCCAATTTGCCGCTCTTGCTTGGGCTTTGGCTGCTGGTGGTGCCACTCACGGTACTGATGGGCGCGGCGGGGCTGATCCTGGCGCGAAGTGCCTTCCGCGATGCAGCGCTGGTGACCCGCCGGCCTGCCATGCAGGGGGATTGAGGATGCGGGCGGAGGAGGCACCGGTTGCGCCGGCCAAAGATGCGCTGGCCTGGCTGACTGGGATGGTCACGGCGCTGTTGCATTTCGCGGGCGCCCTGAAATCCATTCCCCAGATCGGCGCCTTACCCATTGATTTTACGGTATTGATAGCCGCGCTGGCGCTGCCGATGCTGGTGCTCTGCGCCATGACGCGGGGCTGGGAGATCGCACCCGAGATCGGCCTGCCGCTCGCGGCGATTGGGGCGCTTTGGCTCTGGTTGGTTCTGGCCGGCTGCTGGTCAGCCTCTGGCGCTGTGCTGGCGGCCAAGCTGCCGGAAATCACCCTGCTTGGGCCCATCATGCTGCTGGCCGGGCTGATCATCGCGGGGGATGGCGCCGCCCTGCGTGGCTTTTGCGTGGGCGTATTCGGTGCGGGGGCGGCGGTGGCGGCAAGCCTCGCGGCCAATCTGGCAGAGGGCAGCGTCGCGCTGGGCGGGCTGCCCGGTATGGATCCAGAGAAATGGCGCATTGCCTATCAGGTGACGGGCCTTGCCATCGCATCTGCGGCGGCTTTGGCGGCGGTGCACTTGGCGGAAGCGCGTAGCGTATTCCTTGCGCTGTTCTGGCTGGGCGCGGCCCTTGCCCTAACGCTCGGCGCGCTTTTACCCGGTGGTCGGGCTGCGCTCGTGGCGCTGGGTCTTTGTCTTTTGTCGGGTCCGACCTTGATCCTGTTCAGGCGCCGAAGGCCCTTTCTGGGTGTCGTGTGGGTCTTTGGCCTGCTCAGCCTTGCTGCGGTCCTTGCCAGTCTGATGGAAGCCCGATCCGGTCTGCATGCCCGCGCGCTTGAGTATCTTCTCACCTCGGAGGTGTTGGAAAGCTCCGGCCGAGGACCGCTCTGGGAGGAGGCGCTGCGCCTCGCGGGGCTGGCCATGCCCTTTGGCCTGGGCACGGGTGGCTTCAGCCTGGCGGCAGGGTTTGGCGAATGGCGCGGGCGGCATCCGCATAATCTTGCCATCGAAGCGCTGGTGGAGGCCGGGCTGCCCGGCTTTGCCCTTTGGCTGATCGCCTTTGGTGGGGCGGGTTTCGTGTTCTGGCGGCTTGGGCGAAGCGCGCCATCCTGGCGGGTCGCGCGGCTTTTGATGCTGTGTCTGCCGATGGCGGTGACCCTGCAGGTTTCAACCGATCTCGGCAATCGCATGGCCTGGCTGGCGCTGGGGCTGGCGCTTGGGATTGGCGTTACGGCGCGGGCGCCGATCAGGGGGGCAGGGCATGTACGCGCTTTGGGGTAAGGCGGCGTTTGATCGCGGCGTGGCGGCGCTGGTGCTGGTACTGGGCGCGCCGGTCTTGGCGCTTTTGGCATTTGCGGTGCTGCTCGCCCTGGGCCGGCCCATCCTGTTTCGCCAGCGCCGCGCCGGGCGGCATGGCTTGCCCTTCACGCTGATAAAATTCCGTTCCATGCGCGCGGGTTCTGGGCCGGATGCGGCGCGGCTTGGCCGGTTCGGGCGCTGGCTCCGGGCCAGCGGGCTCGATGAATTGCCGCAATTAATCAATGTCTTGCGCGGTGAGATGAGCCTGGTGGGACCGCGCCCTTTGCCTTGTGACTACACGCCCTTGTTCAGTGCCGCCGAGGCTGAGCGGCTCAGGGTCAGGCCCGGCCTGTTTGGGCTGGCCCAGGCGCGCGGGCGCAATGCCCTGCCTTGGGCGCATCGGCTGGGTTTCGATATGCAATATGCTCGGCAAGATGCTGATTTTATGACAGACCTCAGGCTTATCTTGGCCTGCTGCGCGCTGCTGCTGCGCGGCCATGGCGCGACTATGCCGGGCCATGTGACCTCGGCGCGGCTTGATGAAAGCCTGGCGCAAGGCACGGCGCCTGTCTTCGCCGGGGTCAAGGGGTAATGGCGATGCTCTCCTCTGCCCAAACCGCCCGCTTACTACCAGGTACCCCCAGGCCAGCGCGGGATTTGGCCGCCCCTATCCTGCTTTCGCCGCCACATCTGACTGGTCGGGAGATTGCCGTGCTGGAAGCGAGCCTCGCCTCGGGCTGGCTGGCCCCGGCTGGCCCGGCGCCGCGCGCCTTTGAGGCCGCCTTTGCCGAGGCCACTGGCTTTGCCCATGTGTTGGCTGTGGCATCCGGCACTGCGGCGCTGACCCTCGCCTTTCGGGTTTTGGAAATTGGTCCGGGGGATGAGGTTTGGGCGCCAAGCTTTACCTTCATCGCCTCCGTGGCGCCGGCCGTGCAGATGGGGGCGCGGCCCCGCTTTTTGGATGTCTGCCCCGAAAGTTGGACGCTTGACCCCGCATTGTTGGCAGCGGAGCTTTGGCAGGCCGCGCGGCAGGGTAGGCTGCCCAAGGTTGTGGTGGCGGTGGATATCTATGGCCAATGTGCCGCGTTGCGGGCCATTGCCTCGCTTTGCGCTGGATATGGTGTGGCGCTGATATCCGACAGCGCGGAGGGGCTAGGTGCCACTCAGTCGGGGCTGTCTGCCGGGCGTGGCGCGCGGCTCGCGGCGTTTTCCTTCAATGGCAATAAGATTATTACCGCCGGCGGGGGCGGGGCGCTGGCTTCCGATGATCCAGGGCTGATCGCGCATGCGCGCCGCCTCGCCGATCAGGCGAGATCCCCTGCGCCGTATTATGAACATGCCAGCACCGGCTATTCCTTTGGCATGTCGTCCTTGATGGCGGCGGTGGGGTTCGCGCAACTGGCGAAGCTCGGCGATCGCGTGGCGCAGCGTCGGGCGATCTTCGCCCGCTATCAGGAAGCGCTTGAGGATCTGGCGGGGATTTCCTTCATGCCGGAAGCGCCCTGGGGCCAGTCCTCACGCTGGTTGACCGCCATACTGATAGACCCTGAAGCCTTCGGCTTGGACGCCGATGCGCTGCGCCCCCTGCTCGCCGCCGAGGGGATCGAAACCCGCCCGGCCTTCAAGCCCATGCATATGCAGCCGGTGTTTCGCGATGCGCCCCGCGTGGGTGGCGCAGTGGCGGAAGCGCTATTTGCGCAGGGGCTTTGCCTGCCCTCTGGCAGCGGCATGACGACCGCTGCGCAGGATCGGGTGATCCGCGCCATTCATGCCGCGGCGCGCGGCTGACGCCCATGAATATCCTGTATTTGCATCAGCATTTCAGCACGCCCGCCGGCAGCACGGCCACACGTAGCTTCGCCTTCGCCCGCGCCCTTGCTGCGCGCGGCCATCGCGTGACGCTGGCAACCGGGCGCTACCAGGGCGCGGAGACCGGGCTTTCTGGTCCCTTCCGCAAGGGAAAGCGCGAAGGGCGCGTTGCCGGGTTTCGGGTGGTGGAATGGGATATCCATTACGCAAATGCCATGGGGATCGCTGCCCGCAGCGCAGTATTCTTGCGCTATGCGACGGCAGCGGCGCGGCTTGCCTTGCGGGAAAAGCCCGATCTGGTGATTGCTTCGTCAACCCCGCTTACGGCGGCGCTGCCCGCGTTATGCGCCAAGGCGCTGCGGGGCATTCCCTTCATTTTCGAAATCCGCGACCCCTGGCCGGAATTGCCACGCGCCATGGGCGTGCTGCCGGCGCCGATTGCCCCCGCGATGGAAGTGCTCGCCAATCTCGCCTGTCGCCGCGCGGCTGCGGTGGTTGCGCTTTCGGAAGGCATGGCGGAGACCGCCCGCGCGCGCGGTGCCCATCCCGCAGGGGTGCAGGTGATTGGCAATGGCTGTGATCTTGATCTTTTCGGCCCCCATATCGTCCCCTGGCGCCCGCCCGAAGCCACGCCTTGGGAGGTTTTGGCGCTTTATGCCGGCGCCCATGGGCGCGCGAATGGGCTTGGGATTCTGGTTGAAGCAGCACGGCTTTTGGCCGCGCAGGGCGAAACCAGGCTCCGTATCATGCTGGTGGGTGAGGGGGCGGAGAAAACCGCCCTGATGCGCGAAGCTGCTGGCTTGCCCAATATCACCTTTCTGCCGCCAATGCCGAAACGCGAGATTGCCGGGCTTTTCGCTGGCAGCCAAATCGCGCTGCATATCCTGGCCGATTGCCCGGCTTTCGCTGGCTGGACCGCGCCCAATAAGCTGATGGATGGGCTGGCGGCTGGCCGGCCTTTGATCAGTAATGTCCCAGGCGACGCCGCGCGGCTATTGACCGAAGGTGGTGCGGGCATGGCCGTGGCGCCTGACGATGTGGCTGGCCTGGCAGCGGCGTTGGTCAGCCTGGTGGAAGACCCCGCGCGCCGCACTGCCATGGGGGCGGCGGCGCGCAGCCTTGCGGTGCGCCAATACGACCGACGCCTTCTGGCGGCGCGCTTTGCGGCGCTGGTGGAGGCCATTCCCACCGCTCAGACCGCGCTCGGGAAGCCAGCGCATTTCGCCATGTCAGGAAGGGGCTGATCATGCTGCCCGAGCTCCATCTTGTTGCCGCCGCAAGGCCCAATTTGCCGAAACTTGCCGCGCTTTGGCATGCGCTGGCCGAGGGGCCGGAATTCTGCAAACCCGTGCTGGTCCATACCGGGCAGCATGAGGACCCGGCCATGTTCGGCGTGCATTTTGCCGATCTGGGTCTGCCCGCGCCGGATATCGCGCTTGGTATTTCAGGCGGCAGCCATGCGGTGCTGACGGGGCGTTCCATGATCGCCTGCGAAACTGTCTGGAAGGCGCGCCCCCCTGCCGCGGTGGTGGTGGCGGGCGATGTGGATGGCGCGCTGGCGGCGGCCCTTGCGGCACGGAAGCTCGGTATCCGGGTGATCCATCTGGAAGCCGGGCTGCGGTCTGGTGAGCGTGATATGCCGGAGGAAATCAATCGCCGCGCGATTGATGCAATCTCCGATTTCCTATGGGCACCGGATGAGGCGACAGCGGCGCGGCTCCGTCAGGAGGGCCATGCGGCGGCGGCAGTGCGCGCGGTGGGCAATGCCATGGTGGATACGCAGCTGCGCCATTTGGCGGCAGCACGCGCGAAGCGCCTGCCGCGCGGGCTTTCGCGCGGGGGGTATGGGATGGTGACGCTGCATCGCGCCGCCAATGTGGACAAGCCAGAGCGGCTGATTGCGCTGCTGGATGGGCTAACGGCCGCTGCGCGGCATCTGCCGCTGGTTTGGCCCATTCATCCGCGCGCTGCGGCGCAGATGAAATCCTTTGGTTTCGTGCCGCCCACCGGGGTGCGCATCATGCCGCCGCTTGGCTATCTTGAATTCCTGGCATTGCTGTGCCGCGCGCGGCTAGTCGCGACCGATAGCGGCGGCGTGCAGGAAGAAGCGACGGCGCTTGGCCTGCCATGTCTTACGCTGCGCGGGGCGACCGAAAGGCCGATCACCATTTCTACCGGCATGAATAGGCTGACCTCGCCCGAGGAATTGCCGGAGCGTGTTGCCGAGATTTTGAAGACGGCGGCGCGGCCCATGCGCCCCATCCCGCTTTGGGATGGGCGGGCGGGCTTGCGCATGCGTGAGCATTTGCAGGTTTTGCTGGAAGGCGAGGAATGCCGCGCGATGGTGGCTTGACGCCGGTTTGGCTTTCGCCGCCGAAGGTTCTGTTGCTTTCCGCCGCGCATCCGCCCGCTGATATTCGTGTGGTGATGAAGGAAGGCGCCTGCCTGGCTGAAGCCGGCTATGCGGTCACGCATCTATGCCCTGCACCTGCTTCGGGCATGGCGCCCGTGATGGTGGCCGGCGTTTCGATCAGCACCTTCCCCACGCGGCGTGGCGCCTGGCGCCGGGTGTTTGGCATTCTGCGCTTGGCACTTCGCGCGGCGCGGCAGCGGGCGGAGGTGATTCATGCCTCGGAACCTGATGCCTGGGCGGCGGCGCTATTGGCGGGGTGGTGGACTGGTGCGCGCGTCATTTTGGATGTGCATGAACATTACCCATCGCGCTTGGATGGCAGGGCGCCGGCCTTGTTGCGGCCAGCGTTGCGCCGCCTGCTGCATGGTGCCTGCTGGGTCATGGGGCGCGCAGCCGATGCGGTGGTGGTAGCGAAGGATGGCCTCGGCGCCCCCTTCGGCGGAGAAGGGCGCGTGGTGAAGGCGCGCAATTACGCGCTCGGTGACGTGTTGCCGCGCACCCATCTGCCCGGCCCTGTGACACTGGTGCATCTGGGGGCGCTCAGCCGCGCGCGTGGTGCGCTGCACATGCTGGAAGCGCTGGCGCTTTGCCCGCCTGAGACGCGGCTTTGCCTGATTGGCCGCTTCACGGATGACAGCGAGCCAGGCTTTTGGGCACGGGCCGAAGCGCTTAGCCTGACGGCCCGGATCACGTCCTTGGGCTGGTTGCCGCATGAGGCTGCTTTGGCTGCCGCTGCGCGCTGCGACATTGCGCTCATCCTATTCCAGCCGGGGGCGGAAAATCACCGCCTGGCGCTGCCGCACAAGCTGTTCGATGCCATGCTGGCTGGCCTGCCGGTGATTGCGCCTTCAGGAGCCGAGGAAGTGGCCGCCGTGATCGAAGACGCTGCCTGCGGCGCCTTGGTGGATCCGGCCGATCCCGGCGCGATTGCCGCCGAGGTGGCGCGCATGGCGGACCCGGTGCGGCGCAGCGCCTTGGGTCAGGCGGGGCGACGGGCCGCGCTCGCGCGGTTCTCCTGGGCGGGGGAGGCAGCGCGGCTGGTGGCGCTTTACGGTCGGCTGACGGGCTTCATGATGCGCCCCATGGCCGGGGTGAAGTGAAGCGATTCCAACGGGGGCAGTTCTGCGCTAGAAAGGGAGTGTGACCCGTCGCCCTTCTGATCGGATTCTGCTGAATCTGGCCCTTGATGGCCTGCTTGCGCTGCTGGCGCTGGTGCTGGCGGTTTGGGCCATTGCGCCGCGCCATTGGCCAAGCGGGGCCTGGTGGGTGGTGGCCGCACCCGGCGCAGTGCTGGCCTTGCTCGCAGCCGGGGCCGTGTTGCGGCTACCGCAGCAATATTGGCGCTTTGTGGGCTTACGCGATTTGCTCGCGGTGGCGGGCGCGGCTGTGGGTGGCGCGCTAATCTTTTGGCTGGGTGGGCAAATACTCGGCGGGTGGCAGCCGGCCAATGCGGCCTTTCCGCTGATCCATGCGCTGCTGCTGGGTGCGCTGCTGATCGGCGCACGGGTGCTGGCCCTGGTGCAGGCGACACGCCATGCGGGCGAAGCCGCTGCCGATGCGCAAGGCGTGCTGCTGGTGGGTGCCGCGGAAGGCACTGATCTTTTCATTCGCGCGCTCGAGCGGGATCGCCGCGCGCCGTATCGGGTGATTGGCATTCTTTCGCTCCGTGCGCGTCAGGCCGGGCGGCGCATGCAGGGGCATTTGATCCTGGGCATTGTTGAAGAAGCGGATGCGGTGCTGGATCGGCTGCGTGCCGAAGGGCGGCTGCCAGGGCTGATTGTATTGTCTGGCCCCGATATTGAAGGCCCGGCGCTGGAGGCGCTGTTGGATGCCGCCGATCGGCATGGTGTGCCGCTCCGCCGCGCTCCCGCTCCTACCAGGCTAGATCCGGCGGGCAGTGAGGCGACGCGCCGCGTGGAATTGCGCCCGATTTCGATTGAGGATTTGCTCGATCGCCCGCAAGTGCCGTTGGACCGCGAAGGCATGGCGCGGCTGGTGCAAGGCAGGCGCGTGCTGGTGACCGGCGCGGGCGGCACGATTGGCGGTGAATTGGCGCGGCAGGTGGCAGCGCTCGGTCCCGCGATGCTGGTCTTGCTCGATCACGGCGAGTTTCTGCTCTACGAAATTGATCTGGAATTACGCGAAAAACACCCGGATGTACCGCGCCGCGCGGTGCTGGCCGATGTGCGTGATGAGGCGCGCATTCGCCGATTGTTTGAAGATATCGAGCCCGAATTGGTCTTCCATGCCGCCGCGCTGAAGCATGTGCCGATGGTCGAAAATGATCCACTGGAAGGTGTACTGACCAATGCGTTTGGGACGCGCGTGGTGGCGGAGGCAGCGCGTTCGGTCGGCACCGCGGCTATGGTGTTCATTTCCACCGACAAGGCCGTGAACCCGACATCGGTGATGGGTGCATCCAAGCGCCTTGCTGAGATGTACTGCCAGGCGCTTGACCGCGAAGCACGCCATGGTCGGGCGGGGATGCGCTGTATCACGGTGCGGTTTGGCAATGTTTTGGGCTCGACCGGCAGTGTGGTGCCGCTATTTCGCCGACAATTGGAACGCGGTGGGCCTTTGACGGTGACGCATCCCGATATGCGGCGCTATTTCATGACCGTGCGTGAAGCGGTTGGGCTTGTGTTGCAGGCGAGTGTGGTTGGCACGACCGATCCCGCCGATCAGCCACCGGAATTGGCCGAAGGCGGCATCTTCGTTTTGGATATGGGCCAGCCGGTGAAGATTGTGGATCTGGCGCGGCGCATGATCCGGCTGGCGGGGCTGCGCCCCGATGAGGATGTGGAAATCCGCTTCACCGGGCTGCGCCCTGGTGAGCGGCTTTATGAAGAATTGTTCCACGGCCAGGAACCGCCGCGCCCAACCGCCTTTCCGGGGCTTTTGGTGGCGACACCTCGTACAGCGGATGCTGCCTTGGTCGGGCGTGCGATTGATGAAATGGCGGCGGCGGGGCGGGCAGGGAATGCGCGGCTTGCTTTGCAGCAATTGGCGCGTCTGGTGCCGGAATTCGCCCATGCGCCGGAAGGCACTGTGGCGGCGGGGCCTCGTTAAGGCGTTTTGAAGGTCAGAGGCTGAAAAGCCGCCCCGCGCCCTTGATCATGGCAGGATTACGCCCGGCCGCGCGTATGGCGCCCCAAAGCGCGACCGCAACAGAATCCAGAATGGGAATGCCGGTTTCGGCTTCGATCCCGACCGCGCCGGGCAGGCCGCGGAAATTGGTGCAATGGACCACGATGGCATCGGGCTTCGCAGCAGCGGCTTCGCGCACCAACCGATCCACCTTGCCAGCGCTGTGTTCGGCGAAGCTGTAATTGCCGGGATCTTCCAGATGCCGTTCCACCACGGTTTCAATGCCAAGACCTGCGAAGGTCTCCATAATCGCGGTCTGCACCGTGTTCAAATAGGGCGTCACCAACCCGATACGTTTTGCCCCAATCGCGGCCAAGGCATCGAATAGCGCGAGTGTCGCCGTGGTGCAGGGCAGCCCGGTTTCGCGCGTGATGGTGGCGCAAAGCGCGCGATCACTTTCCAGGCCAAGCCACGCGCCCGAAGTCCCATTCCAGCAAAGCGCATGCACTTTTGCATCCGCGAGCAGCGCCGCCGCATCGGCCATCGGGCGCGGGTCAAACTGGCTGGTGGCATCCGCGCCGAGATTTATCGCCAATACGCGCAGGCGTTGGAAATGCGCCGTGATCCAGGGGGTTTGCGCCAATAGCGCGGCAGTCACCGGTTCCAACACGGTGTTGGAACTTGGCGTCATCATGCCAAGCCGAAGCGGCGCCTTTGTCATGTTTTCAGCCCCCGGCCGCGAGGCGCGGGTCCTGCTGGCCGCGCGTGGCCCAGCCGGTGGTGCGTTCCTCAATCGTTACCGCCACCCAATACATCGCAACACCCATGACCCCGGTGATGATGAGGCCAGCGAAAACCAGTGGCACATCGAAGCGGGAGGATGCGACCAGCATCAAATGCCCAATGCCTTCATTGGCGGCCACAGTTTCGCTGATGATGGAACCCACGAAAGCGACCGTGATCGCCACCTTCAATGACGCGAAGAAATACGGCATGGCGCGCGGTAGCCCGACCTTGCGGATGATATCCGTCTGGCTTGCGCCAAGCGCACGCAGCACATCGCGCAATTCGGGCTCAACGGTTGCGATGCCGGTCGCGACATTCACCACAATCGGGAAGAAGGAAATCAGAAAGGCGGTCAGCACCGCAGGCCAGAAGCCAGCACCGAACCAGATCACCAAAATCGGCACCACGGCGACCTTTGGCACGGAATTGAAGGCGATCAGCAGCGGATAAAGCCCGCGATAGACCAGCACCGAAGACCCAATCACCACACCCAACAACAACCCAAAGACAATCGCCATCGCAAAGCCAATCACGGTGGTGAGCAGCGTCGCCCAGGAATTGGCGAGCAAGGGCTGCCACCATTTCATCATGCTTGCCGCAATCGCAGAAGGTGCGGGCAGGATGAAGGGCTGGATATTGAAGGCCCAGACCGCAGCCTCCCAAATCAGGAACATGCCGGCGATCACCAGCCAGGGCAGCCAGGCTTCCAGCCGGCGTCGGCTGCGCGCGGCAGCGGCCAAGGCTTCCGGGCTGCGGAGCGCTTTACGAGGCATCGGCAATTTCCTCGGCATCGCGGGCATCGCTGATGCGGTCCCGCAATTCATGCACCAAATCCTGGAATTCGGTGGTGTAGGTGGTCTCCATGGTCCGCTCTCGCGGGAAATCCACGCGGCGTTCGGCAATGATGCGCCCGGGGCGGGATGACATGACCAGCACGCGATCCGCGAGATAGGCCGCTTCGCGCAAATCATGCGTTACCAGAATGATGGTGGGCCGGCGCGCGAGCCAAAGCTTTTGCAAGACGGCCCAAAGGTCTTCGCGCGTGAAGATATCAAGCGCGCCGAAGGGCTCATCTAACATCAATAGGCGCGGCTGATGGATCAAAGCGCGGCAGAGCGAGGCGCGCTGCTGCATGCCACCCGAAAGCTGCCAGGGGAATTTCGCCTCAAACCCATCCAGGCCAACAAGGGCGAGCAATTCGCGCGCCTGCCGTTCATACTCGGCCCGCTTGGCGCGCAACTGCCCGCGATGCGGCTGCACCACTTCCAGGGGTAGCATCACATTGTCGAGGATGTTTCTCCACGGCAGCAAGGTGGGGTTCTGGAAGGCCATGCCAGCGATGGAAAGCGGGCCATCCACTTCCCGGCCATCCACAAAAACCTGGCCTTCCGTTGGTGGCCAAAGCCCAGTCACCAGGCGCATCAGCGTGGATTTGCCGCAGCCCGATGGCCCGACCACGGCGACGAATTCGCCTTCTGCCACCGCAAGGCTGGTGCCTTTAAGCGCGAGCGTTCCCTCAACGCCGCCATAACGCATGGCGACATTGGAGATATCCACGAAAGCCTGCGCCATAATGCGCGATCAGACCGCGCGATCAGCGGCGGGGGGCAGGAAATCGGCCGTATAGATTTGCGCTGCCTGCACGCGGGGTTGCAGATTATAAGCTTCCTCCACCGCGCGAATGCCGGTTTGTAGCCGGCCCATATCCACGGATGAAAGCCCATTGGCGCGCACATTATCGGACATGATCACGCGCGCGACATTCATTTCGTGCCGCTCACGTTCCAGCGCCACATCGGTCAGCGGTTCCACACGGCGAAGGTTATCCAGCATCTCCTGCCCATTGCGAAGCGTATCGCGGAAGCCACGCATCAGCGCTGCCGTCGCACCACGCACCACCGCAGGGTTGCGTTCAATAAAGGCGCGCGTTGTCAGAATTGCGCCGCCATAAAGATTCAACCCGTGATCGTAATACATCATCACGCGCTGCGCCGGATGATCGAGGCCAATACCCTTCAATGCCAAGGCCGATGTGGTGACAAAGCCCGTCACGCCATCGGCTTCGCGGCGCACCAGCATGGGCTCACGCAGAGCGGGAGACACTGACAGGAAGGTCACCTTGCTCGCGTCAATGCCCGCCGATTTGGCGAAGGCCGGGAAAAGCTGACGCCCGGCATCGAAATCCGGCGCGGCCAGGCGCTTGCCTTCAAGGTCCTTCGGGGTGCGAATGGCGCTATCGGCGCGCACAATGGCGCAAAGCGGGCTGCGATCATGCAGCACCGCGACCGCGACTATGCCGCGATCCGGATTTTCGGCGACGAATTTGATGGCCGGATTCAAATCCGCATAGCCCATATCATAAGAACCGCCAGCAAGTGCCACCGGCACGCCGCCCGAACCCTGGCCGCGGTCAATCTGCACATCAATGCCGGCATCGCGGAAATAACCCTTGTCACGCGCGAGCAATGCAAAGGCATTCGGTGCCTGGAAGGCCCAATCCAGCGTGAAACGCAGCCGCGCCGGCTGGGCGCGCGCGACCATCGGGGCCGCGAGGATTGCCGTACCGGCAATGAGCGCGCCGCGGCGCGAAATTCCATGAGCCATTGGTGATCTCCCTGTATTCCCGTGACCTGGGTTTTCTGCGCCCTTGGTCTGATGCGGGCAAGGCTTACCCGCTACAGGTGGGGGCTGGAAAGGCTGATTCGAACCGGTTTTGCCTGGAATGAGGGCTTGGCTGGCGTTTTATTGGGCAAATCAGCCCTTGCGCCGGCGCCCGCCCTTACCCTTGGTGGGGTCATAGCCGCCGCCCCCCGGCCCCATCGGCTTCGGCTTCCAATCCGCCTTGGCCTTGGGCTTGGCTTCCTGCAACGACCGACCCGCAAGGTTGGGCGAAAGGCCGAGGTCAAGGCTTTCCAGCCGCTTGATCTCATCACGGAGCCGGGCCGCGGTTTCGAATTCCAGATCGGCCGCTGCCACGCGCATCTTGCGTTCCAATTCGGCGATGGTGGCCTTCAGGTCCTTGCCGACGAATTCGGCGGTTTCCTCACCTTCCAGCGCGTCAACCGTCACGTAATCCTGTTCATAGATGGATTGCAGGGCGGAGGAGATATCGCGGCGGATGGTTTGCGGCGTGATGCCGTGTTCCTTGTTCCAGGCTTCCTGTTTTGAACGCCGGCGCGCGGTTTCTTCCAAGGCGCGGCGCAGGCTATCGGTCATCACATCGGCATAAAGCACCACGCGGCCATCCACATTGCGCGCAGCGCGACCAATGGTCTGGATGAGTGATGTGGTGCTGCGCAGAAACCCTTCCTTGTCAGCATCCAGAATGGCAACCAGGGCGCATTCGGGGATATCCAAGCCTTCACGCAGCAGATTGATGCCGATCAGCACATCAAACACGCCCTTGCGCAAATCGCGGATGATTTCGATGCGTTCCAGCGTATCAATATCCGAATGCAGATAGCGCACGCGAATGCCGGCTTCGGTCATGTATTCTGTCAAATCTTCCGCCATGCGTTTGGTGAGTGTGGTCACCAGCACGCGCCCGCCATGCTTGGCGACTTCGCGGCATTCCGCCAGCAGATCATCAACCTGCTTTTCCACCGGGCGGATTTCGGTCACGGGATCAACCAGGCCGGTGGGGCGAATCACCTGTTCGGCAAAGGCGCCGCCGGTGCGTTCCATCTCCCACGGGCCAGGCGTGGCGCTGACGAAGATGGAAGGCGGGCGATAGGTATCCCATTCTTCGAATTTCAAAGGGCGGTTATCCGTGCAGCTGGGCAGACGAAAGCCGTATTCGGACAGCACGGTCTTGCGGTTGTAGTCGCCGCGATACATGCCGCCGATCTGCGGTACGGTGACATGGCTTTCATCCACCACCAGCAGCGCATTTTCCGGCAGATATTCAAACAGTGTCGGCGGTGGTTCGCCAGGATTACGGCCCGTCAGATAGCGGCTGTAATTCTCAATCCCTTTGCAGGAACCGGTGGTTTCCATCATTTCGATATCGAAGATGGTGCGCTGTTCCAGCCGCTGCGCTTCCAGCAATTTGCCTTCCGCATGCAGCTTGGCCAGATGTTCCTTCAGTTCATCCTTGATACGAGTGATAGCCTGCGTCAGGGTCGGGCGTGGTGTGACATAGTGGCTATTGGCGTAGATGGAAACGCGCTCCATCTCGGCCGTTATCTCACCCGTCAGCGGATCGAATTCGCGGATGGCTTCAATCTCATCGCCGAAAAGCGAAACACGCCAGGCGCGGTCTTCCAAATGGCTGGGCCATAGATCAACCGTCTCACCACGAATGCGGAAAGTGCCGCGGGCGAAGAAATTGTCGTTGCGGCGATATTGCTGCTCCACCAGGCCCTTCACCAGGACATCGCGGTCAATCTGCCCGCCGGCTTCCAATTTCACGACCATGCGCGAATAGGTCTCGACCGACCCGATACCATAAATGCAGGAGACCGAGGCGACGATCACCACATCATTGCGTTCCAGCAGCGCCTGTGTGGCGGAATGGCGCATGCGGTCGATCTGTTCGTTGATCTGCGCGTCTTTTTCGATATAGGTATCGGTGCGCGGCACATAGGCTTCCGGCTGGTAGTAGTCATAGTAGGAAACAAAATATTCCACCGCGTTTTCCGGAAAGAAACTTTTCATCTCGCCATAAAGCTGCGCGGCGAGTGTCTTGTTCGGTGCCAGGATCAGGGTTGGGCGTTGCACCGCCTCAATCACCTTGGCCATGGTGAAGGTCTTGCCGGAACCGGTCACACCCAGCAGCACCTGGTCGCGGTCACCGGCTTGCAGGCCAGCGACCAGCTCCGCAATGGCGCGCGGCTGATCGCCATTCGGTTCATAAGGCGCGGTCACGGTAAGCCGCCGCGTGGCTGGGGGCGCGGGGCGCTTTTCCGGCATGAACAGCACGGGGCCGGGGGCGATGACATTCATGGGGCGTAAGATGGCCCTGGTCGCAGCGCGGCGCCAGGGTGGGGCTTGTCGGGCCGGGCCGAATTGTGAGAGGGCAGCGCCATGTCCAAGCACCCCATCCCGCGCCCGGCCCTGCTGCTGGGCGCTGCCGGCCTGCTGCCAAGCCTTGCCATGCCCGCCATGCTGGCCGCGGGCGATGGCGCGGCGGCTTTCGCGTTGCACGCCGGCCCGGCTTATGGCGCCCTGATCGCGAGTTTCATCGGCGGCGCCTGGTGGGGCTTGGCGGCCAATCGCGCCGGCGCTGCGGCGCTGACGCGCTGGCTGGTGCTGTCTGTCCTGCCAATGCTGGCGGCCTGGGTCGCTTTGCTGCTGCCGCCCCAGGCGGGGCTTTTGTTGCTTGCGGTGATTTTCGCGCTGCTGCCCTTGACGGATCGTGCCGCGCAGGCCGCCGCGCTGGCGCCTGATTGGTGGTGGCGCCTGCGCTTGCCGCTTTCGCTATTGATGGCCTGCCTGCATGGCGTTTCCGCAGGCATGGCGCTGAGCTGAACCGGCTTCAGCCTTCCAGCTTTACATTGCCAGCCTGTGCCACTTCGCGCCATTTCGCCACTTCTGCGCGGACGAAATTGCCAAATTGCGTTGGCGTCAACGGGTCCGCGACCGCGCCCATATCCTCGATCCTTTTGGTCACGGCAGGATCACGCAGCACGGCAACAACATCGGCATTGATGCGATTGATGATTTCGGCGGGCGTTCCCGCTGGTGCCACCAGACCGGACCAACCTGCGGCTTCATAGCCAGGAACAAGGGATTCCGCGATGGTCGGCACGTCCGGCAATTGCGGCACACGCCGCGCGCTGCAAAGCGCGATGGGGCGCACGCGGCCCGATTGGATATGTGGCAGGGCGGAGGCAACGGAATCCGTCATCAGCTTCACATTGCCGGCCATGACATCAGCAATGGCGGGACCGCTGCCGCGATAATGCACGATATTGAAACGAATTCCGGCGCGCAGCATCAGCAATTCGGCGGCCATATGCTGGCTGGTGGCGGGGCCGGCCGAGGCCATGTCCAATTGCCCGGGCCGTGCCTTGGCGCTGGCGGCCAATTCCTGAATGGTGCGCTCAGAAACAGAAGGATGCGCAATTACCAGCAAGGGAACCATCACCACATTGCTGATGAAGGCGAAATCCTTTTCGACATCATAAGGCAGGCGCGGCAGGACGGAAGGATTGACGCCAAGCGGACCGGATGTGCCAGTCAGCAGCGTATAGCCATCAGCCGGCGCGCGCGCGACGGATTCAACGCCGGGGACCGAAGCACCACCGGCGCGGTTTTCGACCACGACACGCTGCGGCCAGCGCTTGGAAAGTTCATCGGCTACCAAGCGCGTGAAAATATCGGCGGCCTGACCAGGCGGGAAAGGCACCACAATGCGCACGGGGCGATTGGGCCAATCCGATTGTGCCTGCGCGGCGAAAGGGGTGAGCGCGGCAGCGCCCATCACGGCGCGGCGGGTGATGCTATGGTTCATGGCGTTCCTCCCGGTTGGCTGGGGGCAGCATAACCACAATGGGGCCGCGCCCGGCAAGGTTTCTCAATAGGTATCAAGGCCCATAATGCCATCCACGCCGCCTGCATCCGCCAAAATGCGCTTGCCGATCAGATCACGCAGCGATTCGGAGGAGCCGCCACCGAGTGACCCGTAACGCGCACCGCGATAAAGCCTTGAGACGGGATATTCATCGGTAAAGCCATAACCGCCATGCACCTGCACCGCTTCGCTGGTGACGCGGAGCGACATTTCGTTGCAGAACACCTTGGCGGTGGCTGCCATGAAGGGATCAGGAAAAGGATTGGCGGTGAGGCAAGCGCGATAGAGCAAGCCTCGCCCCGCTTCGATATCCTTGAACATATCGGCGAATTTCCAACGAATACCCTGAAAATCCGCGATGGACTTGTTGAACAGTTTTCTATCATTCACATAGCGCACGGCCTCATCAAAGGCGCCTTCCGCCAGGCCAAGTGAGATACTGGGGTTGAGGCAGCGCTGTGTATTGAAGGCAGTCAGCAATTTCTTGAAGCCATCGGTTTCAATCACCAGGTTTTCCGGCGGCAATTCGCAATCATTGAATTGCACTTCGTGCAGATTCTCGCCCCCCATGGTGTGATAGGTGCCGGTGACGGAAAGCCCCGGCGTGCCCTGTTCCACCAATACACAGCCAATCCCTTCGCGGCCTGCTTTGCCATCCACGCGGGTGAAGACCACAAACATGCCTGCTTCGGCCGCGCGAGAGATAAGTGTCTTGGTGCCATTCAAAACCAGATGATTGCCATGGCGCTTGGTATTGGTGCGGTAATTGGCGACATCCGTGCCGGCATGCGGTTCCGTCATGCAAATCGCCAGGATGCAATCGCCGGAAATCACGCGCGGCAGAATGCGTTCCTTGATCGCCTTCGGCGCGCAATGGGAAATGACGCGGGTTTGCACCCCGGCTTCCCCCAAAACCGCCATGGCCGTGACATAATCCACCTTGGCGATTTCTTCGAGGATCAGCGCAGAATCAAGAATGGAAAGGCCCAGCCCACCATATTCTTCCGGAACCGACATGCCCAAAACGCCAAGCCCCGCGAGCTTTTTGATATTCGGCCAGGGAAAGGTGCCATCCATCCATTTCGGCGCATCCTGCTTGAATTCACTCTGCGCCAATTGCCTGACGGCGGCGATCAACTCGCGCTGTTCAGTGCCGATCTTGAATTCCATACCTGTCTTCCGTTTTTTCGTGATGCGTCTTCAACCCGCTTCGCCCTTCAGCGTATCCAAAGCGCCCTTCAGAGCGGATTGGAAAACGCTGACATCAGAGCCATAGCAAAGGCAGCGAAACCCCTTGGCGCGCCAGCCGCGCACCATCTCCAGCCCCGCGCCCAAAACACCAGCGGGCTTGCCCGCGGCTTCGCAGGCTTTCAGAAAGCGGGTGAGTGCGGCCTGGAATGCCGGGTGATCGAATTGCGCCGTGATGCCGAGCGAATCACTCAAATCATAATGACCGAACCAGCCCAGATCCACGCCGGGCACGGCCATAATCGCTTCCACATTCTCGATCCCCTTCGCGGTTTCGACCAGCGGAATCACCATGACGCGGTCGTTCTCGGCCTTCATGCCGGCGATCACATCCTGGCCCTGGTAATCATCATGCGCATAACCAAAGCCAACGCCGCGCCGACCTTCCGGGCGATAGCGGCACCAGGCGGCCAATTCTTCCGCCTGCTGGCGCGTTTCTACCATGGGTTCCATGATGCCCATGGCGCCCGCATCCAAGACCGGCGCGATCAGATGGTAATGATGACCCGTGACACGCACCAAAGGCACCACGCCGGCATGGCGGGCAAACGCGCATTGCGCCTTGATCGCGTCAATGCCCATGCCGCCATGTTCCATATCGAAAATCACGTAATCCGCGCCAGCATTGCCGAGGATTTGGCATAGCCCGGGCGTCAGGAATTCCGTAGCCATAATGCCATGGGCCATGCGGCCCTGGCGGAGTGCGGTGCGGACAGGGTTTTGGCGCATGGTACGGCCCTCAGCTCAGGATCATGCCGGCATAGCCCTGCGCGGCCACCGCATCACATTTTTCGCGATAGGCCGGCGCGCCGCCCTGATATTGCAGAATGCGCCGCTGGTCGCGCCCTTCGACATTGCGGTTGATGCCCGTAGCCCAGGAATCGATCTGCGCATAAAGCATGCCCTCGGCCAGGGTTTCGATATGGTGCGACCATTCGGCTTCTGCGGCTTCCGTTGCTTCAAAGCGCGTGATGCCCTTATCACGCACATGGCGCATCAAATCCGTCACCCATTCCACATTCTGTTCAATGCAGCGCGGGATATTGCAGCGCGTTGAGGCATTATGCGGCCCGACAATGGTCAGCATATTGGGAAAGCCCGCAGATTGCAGGCCGAGATAGGTTTTCGGCCCATCAGCCCATTTGTCCTTCAGAAGCCGGCCGCCCACACCCCTGAATTCAATCCGATCAAAAGCGCCGGTGATAGCATCGAAACCCGTGGCGTAGATGATCATGTCGAATTCATATTCGGCGTTGCTGGTCTTGATGCCGTTCGGCGTAATGCGTTCGATCGGGGTTTCATTGACATCCACCAGCCGCACATTCTCACGATTATAGGCTTCGAAGTAGCGGGTTTCGAGCGGAACGCGGCGTGTGCCGAAACCGTGATTCTTAGGGATCAGCTTCTCCGCAATAGCGGGGTCTTTCACACGCTGGCGGATCTTGCGCGCGATGAAATCGCTGATCAGCACATTGGCCTTGGGATCGGTCAGGATATCGCGATAATTCGCCTGCCAAATGCCAAAGCCGGGTTCGGCGTAACGCTGTTCCCAAAAGGCTTCGCGTTCCTCAGGCGTCACGTCAAACACGCTGCGCGGATCGGCATTATGGATATAGCAACCCGGCGTAGTACGGAGCAGCGCGAAAAGTGCAGGGTAATTGCCCTTGATCTGGCGCTGTTCCTCCTCCGTGATCGGGCGATTATGCAAGGGCGCGCACCAATTGGGCGTGCGTTGAAAAACAGTCAGTGAACCAACCTCGGGCGCAATGGTCTGAATTACCTGCACGCCGGTCGCCCCCGTGCCAATCACCGCTACGCGCTTGCCCGCGAAGCTGATGGGTTCATGCGGCCAGCGATAGGTATGGAAGGATTGGCCAGCAAAGCTTTCCACGCCAGGAATACGCGGCATTGTATCGGCGGAAAGCGGGCCGAGTGCGGTGATCAGAAAACGACATTTATGCTGCGCGCCGCTATCAAGCGTGACGGTCCAGCGCAGGCTCGCCTCATCAAACTGCGCGCTGACGACGCGGCTATTGAATTGGATATGGCGGCGCAGATCGAATTTTTGCGCGACATGCTGCAAATAGCGGAGCGTTTCCGGTTGTGGGGCGAAATGCTCGCTCCAGCTCCATTCCTGCAATAGCTCATCGGAAAAGGAATAGCCGTAGGTGTAGCTTTCCGAATCAAACCGCGCACCAGGGTAGCGATTCCAATACCAGGTGCCGCCCAGATCGCTGCCGGTTTCAAACACTTGGACGGCATAGCCAAGCTCTCGCAGGCGATAGAGTTGATAAAGGCCGGAAATGCCAGCGCCGATGATGATCACATCCGGGTCCGTCAAAGCCGGCCCAGGGCTTGTCGGCATGGTCCGCCGCATTTCATTCATCGCATCCACCCTTTCCGACGGGGCGCAGCGCCGCGCCGCATAACAAGAACTTCATGAACCCAACCCCAGGGCTTGCGCACCGGGCAGGGCGGGAGTGAGTATTCCCGCAAAAGAGGAAACCGCCAATGCCAAGCCGTCTTTTTTCGCCCTTTACCTTGCGCGGGCTGACGCTGCCCAACCGCATCGTCGTCTCCCCCATGGCGCAGTATTCCGGCACCACCGGCAATGAGGCGACGGATTGGCACCTGATGCATTACGGGAATTTCTCGGTCTCTGGCGCTGGCCTCATGTTTTTTGAGGCAACGGCTGTGGAACCGCGCGGGCGGGTTGGGCGCTTCGATCTTGGCTTGTGGAATGACGCGCAGCAGGATTCGATTGCGCGCGTCATCGCCTTTTGCCGGCAGCACGGGCAGGCGAAGATCGCCATGCAATTGGCCCATTCAGGGCGCAAGGGCTCCACGGCGCAGCCCTGGATGGGCGGCAAATATATCGGGCCGGAGGAAGGTGGCTGGCACCCTATCAGCCCCGGCGATATCGCCTTTCCGGGCCGCCCGGCGCCGCGCATGCTGGACCATGCGGGTCTGGTAGAAATAAAGGAATTCTTCGTGCAAGCGACCAAGCGGGCGGATGCGCTGGGCATTGATTTGATTGAACTGCATTCGGCGCATGGCTATTTGCTGCATTCCTTTTTGTCGCCGCTGTCGAATAATCGGAATGATGAATATGGCGGCGACATTGCCGGCCGCATGCGCTTCCCGCTGGAGGTCTTCACCGCCATGCGCGCGGTCTGGCCTGAACATAAACCGCTAGGCGTGCGGGTTTCCGCCACCGATTGGATCGAAGGCGGCTGGACGCTGCATGATAGTGTCGTCTTCGCGCAGGAATTGAAGAAGCTTGGCTGTGATTTCATCTGTGCGTCTTCCGGCGGCAGCAGCCCGGATCAGCAGATTGATCTTGGCCCCGGCTACCAGGTGCCCATGGCGCGGCGCATTCGCGAAGATGCGGACATTCCGACCATTGCTGTTGGTCTTATCAATGAACCAGCGCAGGCGGATCAGGCCTTGCGCGATGGCGCGGCAGACCTGATCGCGATTGGCCGGGGCATGAGCTATAATCCGCGTTGGGCCTGGCACGCGGCCGAGGCGTTGCGCGAACCGGCGGCCTTCCCGCCGCAATATGCCCGCAGCCATCCAAGTATGAGGTTTGGCGATTTCACGAAATTGCCCCCCACGCGCTGAGGCAAGCCCTTGACTGAAAGCGCATCCGGGCGGAGCCTTCCCCATAAATAACAGCGCTGGCCATGCAAGCTCGGCGCAAGGGCAATGAGGAATGTCATGAAGCTAGGTTTCATCGGCCTTGGAAATATTGGTGGCGTCATGGCGCGGCGCCTGGTGAAGGCAGGCCATGCGCTGGTGGTGCATGATCTGGACGCGAAGGCCGTGGCGTCACTCACGGCCATGGGCGCCAAGGCCGCGACCAGCGCGCGCGATGTCGCCGATGAATGCGATGCGGTGCTGCTGAGCCTGCCGACTCCCGCAGCGGTGGAAGCCGTGGCTTTGGGGGCGGATGGGCTGGTGCAGGGCAGCAAGGCGAAGATCGTGGTGGATCTTTCCACCACCGGGCCAACAGTTGCGCGGCGCGTGGCGGAGGCTCTGGCTACCAAGGGCATCCACTTGATTGATGGCCCAGTCAGCGGCGGCGTTTCGGGCGCCGAGGCCGGCACTCTGGCTATCATGACATCAGGCGATGCTGCCTCCCAAAACGCTGTGGAGCCGGTGCTGAAGCAGATCGGCCAGAATATCTTCTACCTTGGCGCGGAACCTGGCCTTGGGCAGACGATGAAGCTGGTGAATAATGTCATTCTTGCCAGTAATACCCTCGCCTGTTTGGAAGGCATGGTATTGGGCGCCAAGGCGGGTTTGGACACCAAGCTGATGTTTGACGTGCTGAATGCCTCCAGCGGGCGTTCCTTCATGTCAGAAAAGCGCGTGCCGCAGGCTATCACCGAACGCGCACAAGGCTTCCCGGTGCGCTTCGCCGCGGGGCTGATGCACAAGGATGTGAAGCTGTGCCTGGAAGAAGCTGAGCGTTTCGGCGTACCTATGTTTATGGGTCCGGCAGCTCGGCAATATCTTTCCATGGCTTTGGCCATGGGTTCCGGGCCGGAGGATTTCGTTTCCACCATTCAGCATATGGAAAGACTGGCGGGGATTGAGGTGCGCGCCACGCCCAAGGAAGCGGGTGACTAACGCCAGCGTCAGCAGAATAGCAGGAGGAAGCAGCAATGGAATTCGGCATTCTGATGACGAGCCACCCAAACCCGGTGGAAGAACCTTATCCGCATCAGGGCGTGACCGCGCGCACGACTGAGGAAATCCTGCGCGCAGAAGCATTGGGTTATGATACGGCCTGGATCGCGGAACATCACTTCAGCACGACTTACGGCATCATGCCGGATTGCTTTGTGTATATGTCCTACCTTGCGGCGCGCACCAGCCGCATCAAGCTCGCGGCAGGGGTGATCACGCTGCCGCTGTATGACCCAATTCGCGTGGTGGAAAACACTGCTTTCGTGGATGTGCTTTCCAATGGCCGCGTGATGCTGGGCTTGGGCAGCGGGTATCGCCCTTACGAGTTCGAAGGTCTGGGCAAGGATTTTGAGGCGCGGCGCGATATTGTCGAGGAAAGCGTGCAGCTGATTTTCGATGGCTTTCATCGTCGGCGCTGGACGCATGAAGGCAAATTCTACAAGGGCAAGGTCGAAGGGCAATATGAAATGCTGCCCGTGCCGATCCAGCTGCCCCATCCGCCGCTTTATATGGCGGGCGGCACGGATCGGTCCATTGGTTATGCCGGGCGCAATGGTTTCGGGCTGATGCTGAGCACGCTGCCAGGCTTGGATACCTTGGCGTCGCAATCGAAGATTTATCGCGAGGCATTGGCGACAGCGCCATCACCGCAGCACAATAATCCGGCCGCCGGCCATATTGATATCGCGCGCATGGTCTATGTGGCGGAAACCGATGAGCAGGCACGCGCCGATACGGAAGAACACATTCTGCACCATATCCGCAATTTCAATAGTGCCGGCACCAGCGGCTATCTTGGCTCGGTTTCCGAAAAGGGGCAGGCGTTGGATTATGGGGTACTGGCTGAAACCACTCTGCTGCATGGCAGCCCGACCACCGTGATTGCGAAGCTCCGCGCGCTGCAGGCACGCACCGGCATGACCAGCCTGCTGCTGCATTACCCGCCCTATTACGGGCATGAGAAAATCCTGCGCAGCCTGACGCTTTTCGCCCGGCATGTCATCCCGGCCTTCCAACCGCCGGCCAGCCGGGCGGCTGCGGAATAGGCATGGATTTCACCGCACGTCTGGGCTAAGAGCGCCGCTTCTGGGAGCCTTATCCAGACAACCGGGAGACAAAGGGAGATACCATGACCATCGAAAGACGTTCAGTCCTTACCGCCGCGGGCGGTGCCGCAGTGTTCGGCGGCCTGCCATGGCGCAGTGCGAAAGCCCAGGCAGCCAACACCATCCGAATCGGTATCCTTACTGACATGTCCGGTACATTCCGTGACATCAATGGCCCGACGACAGTCGCGTGCGCGCGTCTTGCGGTGCAGGAATTCGGTCAGCGCGGGTTTAACGTGGAAACCGTGGTGGCGGACCACCAGAACCGCCCAGACGTCGCCATCAATATTGCGCGCCAATGGTATGACCGTGACGGCGTGGACATGACGCTGAGCCTCGCGGCTTCTTCCGTGGCTCTGGCCGTGGCAGAACTGACGCGCGAGAAGAACAAGGTTACCATCCCGACCTCCACCGCCACATCGGATATGACTGGCCGCGCCTGCACGCCGAATACGGTGCATTGGTCCTATGATACGTTCATGCTCGGCAAATCCACAGGTGGCGCAACCGTGCGCGCAGGCGGCGATAGCTGGTTCTTCATCACCGCGGATTATGCCTTTGGACATTCCCTGGAACGCGACACCACGGCCTTTGTGCAGGCGGCTGGCGGGCGCGTGATTGGGTCCGTGCGCACACCCTTTCCGGGCACGACGGACTTCTCATCCTTCCTTCTGCAGGCTCAAGCGTCGCGCGCGAAGGTGATCGGCTTTGCCAATGCGGGCACGGATACCATCAACTGCATCAAGCAGGCGGCAGAATTCGGCATTACGCGCCGTGGCACCAAGCTTGCCTCCATGCTCATGTTCCTGCCGGATGTACATGCGCTTGGTCTGCAAACCGCTCAAGGATTGGTCTGCACCGAAACCTTCTATTGGGATCTGAATGACCGTACCCGCGCCTTCTGGCGCCGTGCGCAAGCAGTGGCTGGCCAGGTCGCGATCGGCATGAGCCATGCCGGCGATTATTCCGGCACGCTGCATTACCTGAAGGCCGTGGCCGATCTTGGTGTACAGGCTGCGAAGGCGAGTGGTGCGGCGACGGTTGCGCGCATGAAGGCCATGCCGACAGATGATGACGCCTTTGGCCGCGGCACGATCCGCGCCGATGGGCGTAAGATGCATCCCGCCTATCTGTTTGAAGTGAAGAAGCCCGAGGAAAGCCGCGGGCCGTTTGACTATTACAAGTTGCTGCAGACCACAGCGCCGGATGACGCCTTCCGCCCGATCGCGGATGGCGGCTGCGCTTTCGTCCGTAGCTGATCCTAATTGATGGGGCGGCTGCGTGCCGCCCCATTGCCTTTCTATGCCTTCGGCAAGGGCGGCAGCGGCGTCGCCTCAGGCGGGATTTGTACTTCCGCGACATTCAACGTCATCGATACCGCGACGTAATAACCACTCACGGCAATCAAATCCACCACGCCCTGTTCACCAAAGCGCGCGGCAGTTGCGGCGAAAGTCGCGTCTGATACGCCGTGATCGCGGTGCAGTTCTGTGCAAAATTCATAGACGAGGCGCTGGTCTTCCGTCATGCCGGCTGGGCGGCGACCTTCGGCAAGATCAGCCGCAATCGCGGGCGGCAAGCCAGCCTTCATCGCCATGGCGTGATGTGCATACCATTCATATTGGCTGGTCCAGACCCGCGCCGTGATCAAGATGGCGAATTCATTCAAATCAGCGGGGATCGAGCTATTGAAGCGCAGATACTCGCCAACCCTTTGCATCCTGTCGGCAAAAACCGGGCTGCGCAGCCAGGCATTGAAGGGGCCGCGCAAGCCACCGCGCGGGCCGTTGATGATGCCTTCCGCCGCAGCGCGCTGCTCGGCGCTCATGCTCTCGGGCGTCAATTGGGGGAAGCGCGGTTTCTTGGGCGTTGCCATTTGGGTTTCCTTGCTTTGGAATAAGCCGAAAGCGATGCGCCCCCGGCTGGTGCGGCAAGGCTAAACAGCGCAAGGGCCGCGGGCAAGGCGCGCTTGCCGTGACTGGTCGCTTTGGCTAGCTTGAACGCTTATAGACGTCCGCCCCGTATTATGGCGCGGTAGCAAGCCGGATGGAGAAGCACCATGCATGATATCGTGATTCGCGGCGGCACCATTGTGGATGGGCTCGGCACGCCGCGTTACACCGGCGATGTCGCGATTGATGGCGACCGCATCACGCAAGTGGGCGGCAAGGCCGGCCCGGCGCGGCGTGATGTGGCGGCGGAAGGTCGCCTGGTCACACCAGGCTGGGTGGATGTGCATACGCATTATGATGGGCAGGCCACCTGGGACCCCAACCTGGCGCCTTCTTCCTGGCATGGCGTGACGACGCTGCTGTTTGGCAATTGCGGCGTTGGCTTCGCGCCAGTGCAAAAAAGCCACCAACAGGCGCTGATTGATTTGATGGAGGGTGTCGAGGACATCCCCGGCATCACGCTCAGCGAAGGGCTGAAATGGAATTGGGAAAGCTTCCCCGAATATCTTGATGCCTTGGAAGCCATGCCGCGCATGCTGAATATCGGCGCGCAGCTCGCGCATCATCCCTTGCGCGTTTATGTGATGGGCGAACGTGGGCTGAAGCGCGAAAACGCAACCGGCGATGATATCGAAGCCATGGCGCGGCTGACGCAGGAAGCGCTGGAAGCGGGCGCCTTCGGTTTCACCACATCGCGCACTGATCAACACAAGACGCTCGCCGGCGATCTGGTGCCGGGCCGTTATGCGGAAGAAGAGGAATTGCTCGCCATCGGTCGCGCCATGGGCAAGGCCGGGCGCGGCACTTTCGGCATGTTGAGCGATTTTGAGGATGAGGCAGCGGAATTCCGTTGGCTGCGTGAAGTGGCGAAATCCACCAAGCGCCCGGTTTGGTTCCTGCTGACTGATCGTGCCTATGACCCGCAGCGTTGGAAGCGCCTGATGCAAGCTGTGCATGAGGCGCGCGCTGAGGGGCTTAGTCTCGCCGCACAAGTCGCAGGGCGCACGGTGGGGTTGATTTTGGGGCTGACCACGTCGCTCAATCCCTTTGCATTACGTGAAAGTTTTGCGGCACTGGCGGGGCTGCCGCCGGCCGAGCAATTGGCGCGGCTGCGTGATCCTGAAACGCGGCGGAAAATCCTTTCCGAAGAAGCATCGAAGCGGCTTTTGGATGTGCTGCCGCCGCTCTCACGCCAGATCGCGACGCGCTGGGACAATATGTTTGAATTGGGCGATCCGCCGGATTACGAACCGCCGCGTGAACGCAGCATCGCAGCGCTTGCCGCCAAGGCAGGACAGGATCCGGCTTCCTATTGCTATGATTTCCTGGTGGGCGCGGATGGTGAGCGGATGCTCTATTTCCCCGTCACCAATTATGTGACCGGCGATCTTTCCGTGGTGCGGGAGATGAATATGGACAAGGCGACGGTGCTTGGCCTTTCCGATGGTGGTGCGCATTGCGGCGTAATTTGCGATGCCTCCACCCCGAGCTTCATGCTGACCCACTGGGCGCGTGATCGTAAGCGCGGTGATGGGCTGCCCTTGGAATTCGTGGTGAAGCGACAGACCAGCGAAACGGCGGATTTCTTTGGCCTGACGGATCGTGGGCGCTTGGCGCCTGGAGCCATGGCTGATGTGAATATCATCAACTTTGATGGGCTCCGCTTGTATCATCCCGAGATGATCTATGATCTGCCCGCCGGTGGGCGGCGCTTGGTGCAGCGCGTGGAAGGCTATGACATGACACTGGTGGCCGGCCAGCCCATTCGCGAAGCTGGGCATGATACGGGCGCGCTGCCCGGCAAGCTGTTGCGCGCGAGGGGATGACAGCCAAGCGTTACGTCAGCCGATGATGGCTCGGCATTTCATCCTTGAGCGCTACGCCGGTGGCGCCAAGCTTGCGTGCTTCCACCAATAGCCAAAGCGCCTTGGCAGCGGCAGCATCGGCGCTAAGCCCGCCAGGGCGGATATTGCTGATGCAATTGCGCATGGCGTCATTGCTGCCGCGCCTTGCCGCCCAGGTCAGGTAAAGCCCCATGCTGTCGGTCGCGGAAAGCCCTGGCCTTTCGCCAATAAGTACAACAACGGCCGCGGCTTCCATCGCCTCCGCGATATCATCCCCAAGCGCAACGCGCGCCTGTTTGGCAATGATGATAGGGCCGGCCGTGAAGCCTGCCGTGCCGAGTGCCGGCACCAACGCAGCGAGCAAAGCCGGCGCCTGCTGCTGTACGCCACGCGCGCAAAGCCCATCTGCAACCACCAGCGCAATGCTACCCTTCGCCTTGGGTAGCGTGGTGCCTTCCCGCAACTTGCGGCCAAGATCGGGGCGCAGCAGATAGCGGCGGCGTTCTTCCGCCTGGCTTGTCACGTGATATATCGGCAGGCCGAGTGGGCCGAACGCTACTTCCAATTGTGCCACATCCAGGCTGGACCAAACCGCATCACGCGCGCGCGCATGTGCTTCCTGAAAATCGAGATGCGCAGCGGTGGGTAGCGCATTACCAACACGCCCCAGCGCCACACGCGCGTCGGTGAAGCGGCGCAGATCGCGCCATTTGCTGGGCGTGGTCATCCAAGGCCAATCAGCGCGGGGGATAGGCGCGCAGGGATCGCCTCAGTCGTGCTGCCAATGCCCATGCGATTCAGCCAATCCTCGAATTCCGGCGCGGGGCGTTTGCCAAGCGCCGCGCGCGCATAAAGCCCATCATGGAAAGATGTGGATTGGTAGGCGAGCATCACATCATCCGCACCCGGCACGCCCATGACGTAAGTGACACCGGCAGCGGCGAGGCATGTCAGCAGCGCATCCATATCATCCTGATCCGCTTCCGCATGGTTGGTATAGCAAACATCAACCCCCATCGGCAGACCAAGCAGCTTGCCGCAGAAATGATCTTCAAGGCCGGCGCGGAGAATCTGCTTGCCATCAAACAGATATTCCGGCCCGATGAAGCCCACCACGGAATTGACCAGCAGCGGCGAAAAGCGCCGCGCGACCGCATAGGCGCGGGCTTCCAGGGTTTGCTGATCCACACCGTGATGCGCATCAGCACTCAGGGCGCTACCCTGACCGGTTTCGAAATACATGATATTCTGCCCAAGGCTACCGCGTTTGAGCGATAGCGCCTGTTCATGCGCTTCAGTCAGTAGGGCCAAATCAACGCCAAAAGACTGGTTCACACCCTCTGTTCCGCCAATGGATTGAAAAACCAGATCAACCGGCGCGCCCAGATCCATGGCGCGCATGGTGGTGGTGACATGCGCCAGTACGCAGCTTTGCGTTGGTATGTCATAGGCGATGCGTAAGCGGTCCAGCATATCCAGAATGCGTAGCACCGCTTCCACATTATCGGTTGCGGGATTGACGCCGATCACCGCATCACCGGCGCCAAGCAAAAGCCCATCCAAGGTGGCAGCCGCAATGCCACGAGGATCATCTGTTGGGTGATTGGGTTGCAGGCGGATCGAAAGCCGCCCCTGAAGGCCGATGGTATTGCGAAACCGCGCCACATTCACACATTTCGCTGCAACCATAATCAAATCTGCCGCGCGCATGATTTTGGACACAGCCGCAACCATTTCCGGCGTCAGCCCCGGCGCCAACGCGGCGAGTATTGCGCTATCTGCCGCATCAGAAAGTAGCCAATCACGCAAACCGCCAATCGTCAGGCTGTTAATCGGTGCGAAGGCCGTCTTGTTATGGCTATCCTGGATCAGGCGCGTGACCTCATCCACCTCATACGGGATCACACTTTCCGAGAGGAAATGCTTGACCGGCACATCCGCCAAGGCGCGTTGCGCGGCAATGCGTTCCTCGGCGCTTTCGGCGGCCACACCGGCCAGTGCATCACCAGATCGGAAGGGGGTCGCGCGCGCCAGCAATGTCTTCAGATCGGGGAAGACATAACGCGTGGTGCCGATGGTCTGTGCGAAGGCCATGCTGCTGCTGCCGTTGTCGATGAAGGCGCGTTAGTATGACAGGAAAGCACCGGAGTTTCGAGACTTAAAGCGTCGCGGTCAGCATGACAGGCAGACCACATGGGGATAGGATGCCGTTGAAAGCAGGAGATTGATGATGCGCATTGCAGTGATGGGAACAGGTGGTGTCGGCGGCGGTTTTGGCGCAGCCTTGGCCAAAGCCGGTGCGGATGTCACCTTCATCGCCCGAGGGGCGCATCTGGCCGCGATGCAGCGTGACGGTTTGCGCATTACGGGCGGTAGGGGGGACACCCATCTGGTGCCGTCCAAGGCGACTGATAATCCGGCCAGCATCGGGCCGGTGGATCTGGTGATGTTCTGTGTAAAGCTGTGGGATGTGGAGGCCGCAGGTGAGGCCATTCGCCCCCTGATTGGCCCCTCTACCGCCGTATTGCCCCTGCAAAATGGCATTGATGCCAGCGAAAGACTTATCCCCATTCTTGGCGCGCAAGCGGTGATGGGTGGCGTTGCGCAAATCAGCGCAACCATTGATGCGCCGGGCGTCATTCGCCAAACCGGCACCTTCATGCGCCTCGCCTTTGGGGAGCTTGATGGCAGCATCTCGGCCCGCGGCAGGAATTTTCTGGAATGGTGCCAGCGCGCCGGTTTTGATGCGACGTTGAGCGACCGCATCCTGACGGAGCTTTGGCTGAAATTCATTATTCTGGCGACGAATTCCGGCATGACGGCGCTGACGCGCCGCCCGCTTGGTGAATTGCGCGATGATCCTGACATCGCGCCCTATTTCCGCGCTGGATTTGAAGAAGTGATCGCCCTTGCCCGCGCCAAGGGCGTTTGGTTGCCGGATGATGCGCTTGAACGGAGCATGAAATTCACCATGGGCGCACCTTCTAGCATGCGCGCTTCCATGGCGGTGGATTTGATCCGCGGCAATCGCATTGAATTGCCTTGGCTATCGGGCAAGGTTCTTGCTCTGGGGCGGGAGCTTGGCGTACCTACTCCGACCCACGCCATGATCAATGCGGCGCTAAAGCCTTACGCCATGGGCGCGCCCAAGGATTAGTTTGGGTTTTTTGCGCGCCAGTGATCCGCAATTTGGCCCATGGTGGCGGGCCAGATGCTGCCGCGCGCCATGATGCCATCCAGCATGGCATTGAAGGCGCGGATACGATGCGGCACGCCCATCAGCCAGGGTGTGACTGGCACCACCAGAATGCGCCCGCTACGGGCATCCTCAGCTTCCCGGTCCAGCGTTTCATGCGCGGTCAGAATGGCGTTGGTGAAATCCTCGGTCGGCAGATGCTGCTGATGCAGCATGCGTTGATCCGACAAATCCTGTGACAGAGGCATGCAGATCAGCTTGCCGGCATCACTGGTCATGGCATAGGGCATGTCATCATTCGCCCAGCCGGTGGTATAGCTGAAGCCGGCTTCCGCAACGAGGCGCAGCGTGTGGCTTGATTCGGAATGCGCCGGGGAATGCCAGCCGCGTACCGAAGCGCCGAACTGGGCACGAAGCAGGGATGCGGCTTCTTGTACCGTAGCGCGTTCTTCATCAAGCGTCACGCCACTATGATGCAGCCGCCCCATATCCAAACCAGCACAGGCAATTTCCCATTTTGCGCCAGCAAGATCAGCCATCAGGGCCGGGTAGCGCTGCGCAAGTATGGCGCTCAGCAAGGCTGTGGCGGGCAGGCCGCGCGCGGCGAGTGATTGTATCAACCGATAGACGCCAATGCGATTGCCGTAATCGCGGAGCGTATAATCCCAATAGGAAGGATAAGGCCGTTCCATGCCACCCGGTGCGATAAAGGGCTTGAGTGGCATGTCCATCGGGAAATGGCCCATATGCACTGCGATGCAAAGCGCGATGCGCGCGCCATTCGGCCAGGTCACCGCTTGCGCCTTGGGCAGCGCGCGGAAGGGATAGATTTCATGATCCATCCCACGCCGTCGCGCGGGATAGTGCAGATAATCTTCAGGTAAGCCCTTCATGGTGTCCCCGCCGCAATCCAGGATTGCGCTTCCGCCAAATGATGTTCCGTATACCAGGCGGCAATTTCCCGCCCGGTTGCCAGCCAGACCTTGTCATGGCCAACCACATGCCGGAGCACATCATCCAAGGCGCTGATACGGTGCGGCTGGCCGATCAGGAAGGGATGGAGAGGCATACACATCACAGTCCCACTTTCCGCGCCTTCTTCGTAAAGCTGATCGAATTGCGCCTTGCAGATGGCGGCGAAGCGCTCAGGCGGCGTATTGCGCATGACCAGCAGCGGTACGTCGTTGATTTCGAGCGAATAGGGAATGCTGACCAAATGACCGCTGCGCACCTTGATGGGTGTCGGCTGGTCATCATGCAGCATATCAAGCGTATATTTGATCCCTTCTTCGGCCAGCAAATGCTGCGTGGTCTCGTCATTGGAAATCGCCGGTGTCAGCCAGCCATCCAATTCCTGCCCGCTGGCGCGTTTGATGGTCTCACGATTTTCCCGAATGACGGCACGTTGCTGATCCTCATTCATACCGTAGAAATAGCGCGTATTATAGGTGCCGTGGCTGAACAATTCCCAATCAAGTTCACAGCAACGTTCGATGATCTCCGGATAGTGATCACAGACCGCAACATTGAGCGAAACACTGCCCCGCACGCCATGCCGCGCCATGACATCCGCCATGCGCCAGAAACCAACGCGATTGCCATAATCACGCCAGGAATAGCCAAGCACATCAGGCTGTGGCCTGGTCCAGGGCATGCGGCGCGCATTGGGCGGTGGGTCAAGCTCATAATGCTCGATATTGGGCGCTACCCAAAAGGCGATACGCGCGCCATTCGGCCAGCTGATCCTGGGGCGTCTCCGCCAGGGCATATAATCGTAATGGCCGGGTTCGCTTAGCATCATGCTTCTCTCTTCAGGCGATCGTCATAATCCTCAGGTGGCTAGGATTTAGATCTGGTGCAGGGCGATGTGAGCCCCATTTGACACGGCTTGATGTAGTTCCGGAAAGGAGGTCATGAATTTTTGTTGCGCAATTGGATCATTGGCATGGCATAGCATCAGGTCTGTCACGGCAATGCCGGCACGGCGCGTATCTGGCGGAGGAAGAGGCGTGCCTGCACCCGTATCGATTTCCGCGAATAAATTATGTGATTCAGGCCTGAACCGAAACACAAGCGTTAGCCATTCGAAATCTTGCATCCATCGATCAAATGGAGCGCCCAGAGTCTGCTTATCCAAGACGCATGAGATTGTGATTGAGCAGGGGAATACAGGACCTCTAATGCGGAGAAAGAGCAACAGTTCATGTCCGATGACCTCATCTGGCAGGGGCAGTCGGATGGTGGCGATGCCGGGCCTGGTCCAATTCGCCCAAGGTTCAAGCCCATACCAATTCAGCCCGTCACGCAGAAGATTAGCGAAGGCGATTCCAACATTCGGGGTCGCTGAACTAGATTTTCCGATATGTAGGATTTCACCGATCGGTACACGCAGAAGTTCCTTCTGTCTTACAGAGACCGAGGGCTTTATGCTTAGAATTGTATCAACAAATTCCCGGGCCACCTCCTTCCAACTACGCAGATTGGCCTGGGCACGCGCATGTTCGGATAAGCGCTTTCGTTCTTCGTCATTGAAAATCAGCGTTTCAAGCTTGCCATAAAGATCATCAACATCATCGTTTCGGAAATAGACTGCCGCCCGTCCCCCTGCCTCGGTCAAGGAGGTGTGGCAAGCAATGAGCGGCAATGCGCCGAAAGAGAGGCTCTCCGTGATTGGTAGGCCCCAGCCTTCATAAAAACTGTTGAAAATGGTGAAAAGACACTCCTGATATAGCGCTGCCAAGGTTTGATCTGTCACGCTAGAAATCAGCATGATTTTCGCGCTAAGGGCCGGCCGGGTGCGCAGAAACTCGGTAGCCTCTTCGAAAAGCCATCCGGCTTTGCCCAGACAGATAAGGACAGGAACATCAGTCGCGTCATGCGTCGACATTAACCGCTCCCAGGCCCTGAAAATTTGGAGATGATTCTTTCGGACCTCCAAGGTACTTACGCACAGAACGAAAGATGAGCCTGACGGTACAAGATGCTTGATGATTTCTTTAGAGGTAGTGCTCCTTGATGAAATATCTCGTCGCATATCACCATTCAGGGCTATGGGATGGATCGGGAAGACAGCTTCCGGCAAAAATTCTGAAATATGATGCTGAATATCCATCGCAGACCAATGGGAATTAGTTACTGCGCCATCAACCTCAAAAGGAAGGGTGGAGAACCATTGACAAAATTCTTCGACAAGCGGTCGCGAACAATACTCTGGTGTCTTAATGGGGATCACATCATGTATCATCGGCACATAGCGGATGTTATACTTCTTGCGTAGCTCGCGGAGCTTAAGAAAATAATTTTCAATCCACCAGGAGGTACCCAAGTCGACAAGGATGAAATCATTTTCTTGCAGCTCCGTCTCCAAATAATCTTCCGGTACATCGGGATGATCAAGACGTTGCAACAGTAGCTGGAGATCTTCCTCAAGTATTTCGTTGCCTGACTCAGCCGCATCATGAAGAGCCAAAAATAACTCAGATTTTACCGGAACCCACCTACTGCCCGATAGGTCAAAATGGACAATCATTGGATTGGCTTGCGCCTTGAATTCAGTCAAGGCAAAATAGATGATCTGCAGTTGAACGCGTTGGATGCCGGTTGGTATTCTTGACGCGCGCATATATTGGACAAGATCCGAAATATCAAACATTAAACGAGTGGAGCGGGATGCCAGTGTCATTTCGGTACATCCGTGAATTTGGCATATAGTTTGGAGAGTCGCTCCTGATAGCGCTCGGGCGAGAATTCCTGGGCGCGTATCGGGCCCGCTTCGGCAAGCCTGCCGCGGAGGTTGGCATCACCATCAAGCGCTCGAATACCTTCCGCCAGGGCACGCGTGTCATAGGGGTCAATTTGTAAGGCCGCGTCGGCAACTACCTCAGGCATGGAGGCTGTGTTTGAGGTAAGAACAGGCGTTCCGAGAGACATGGCCTCCAAAGCCGGCAAGCCGAACCCCTCATACAAGGATGGAAATAGCACCGCTTTGGCGCCGCGGATCAGGCTTATCAGCAAGGGAAAGGAGGCATACTCGAACCTGAGAATATGCGATGACCCTGCCATATCCCTGTTGCGTGAGAATGCTCCCTGCGAGCTTGCGTCACCTGAAATCAATTGCAATTCCTGATCCGCTTGCCACGCTTTCTTACCCAAAATAACCAAAGGATCGACTACCCCGGATGCGAGATAAGCTTCAATTAAGCGGCCGACATTCTTCTTGGGTTCCACGGCACCAAAAAACAAAAAATATCTTTTGTAATTCAACCCGAATGTACCCTTCAGATCATTTTTGATATCGTTGATGGCCCTGTCGCGATAAATGTCAGGAATATGCACAGCTTGATAAGTGTTTGTTATTCTTTCTTCCGAAATACCGAAAAGATTGACGATGTCTCTTTTGGACGCCTCACTCACGGTCACGATATGGTCTGCGTTTTTGGTTAGACGTCTGATCAGGCGGTAGTAATGGGTCTTGATGTCAAGTGTTGTATAAGGCAGGCGCAAAGGAACAAGATCATGAAGGGTATAAATGTTGGTTGCTTTGGGTACGCGTAGTGCCAGCGGATAGGTCCAATGGACAATATCTGGTGGTGCCTGGAAATGAACAGGCATCTGACGGCCAAATAAGCCCCCGTAAAGCGACTGCTTGATGAAAAGATCCTTCACATTCCAGATGTGATCGAAGTGAGGCAAGCGCGACTGAAAACTATCCCGAATGACCTGGCCGGTTACTGGAACCTCAAGGGCGATCTCCCCAAATGGCAATGTCATTATGCGCTGGAGATCGCGGAGCCGCTGCGAAAGCCATGAGGTGGTGAGCATCGGTTTATCAAAAAAGGTGATCTCGCGCATCAGCGGGTTGGTATGTCCAGATGACGCCGAATTGCCATAAAGCACACCAACCTCAGCACCAAGGTCGCGCAAAGCGAAGGAAAGATTACGCGCATAGGTGGCAACGCCCGTACCCTGCTCCAAGGACAGATTATACCCATCAATAACAATTCGGGGTTTAGCCAAGCAATATCTCCGGTGCATCTAGCCCAAACGCGTAAGGCTTATTCCGTCAAAATGCCTGTTCTGGCAAGATCATGGTTGTGCAGGCCCCTCGATGCCGCCTGTCGCACTGCCGACATTGCGAATGATCATTTGCATGCCGGCGGCTTCGGTAAAAACTGGCTGGATCAAGCAGCCAATAACGTGGGTACCGCCGCCCGCCGGCCAGGGGATGATCATTTGCACCTGGGCGGCGGCCGGCGAGATGGACGCCATCAAGCCAGAAAAAAATGCCAGAGCGGCCCGCGACAGGAGTTTCATCGCCGTGTTTCCTTCCCACGACGGCACTTTGCGTGCCTTGGCGGGAAGCTTGGCCCAAGCGGTCCCGCCGGAGCAAGCGGAATTTGCGGGCTTCAGCTGCACGGTCTAGCCTTTGACCCACAAAAACAAGGAGGAAACCCATGCTGCGTTACGCCTTGGCCCTTTGCGCCGCGCTTTTCGCCGGCAATGTGCAGGCCACTGATCTGCCCGACCGGCCCATTCGCATCATTGTCCCCTTCACCCCGGCTGGCACCAGCGACATTCTGGCGCGCGTTTTGGCGGAAGCCGCCGCGCCCCATCTGCCGCGCGGTGCCGTGATTGAAAATCGCGGTGGTGCGGGCGGCAATATCGGCATGGCCGAAGCCGCGCGCGGTGCGGCGGATGGCTCCACCCTGATCCAATGCGCCTTCGGGCCTTGCGGCGCCAATCCCGCGCTTTATGCCAATCCGGGTTATAGCTTGAGCGACTTCGCGCCCGTGATCCTGACGGGCGCGGTCCGCAATGTGATGACAGTGCGTAAGGATTTGCCGGCGCGCAATATCCAGGAATTCATCGCCCTGGCGAAGACAACACCTTTGAGCTTTGCCTCCTCGGGCGTCGGCGCCTCCAACCACCTTGGCCCGGAATTGCTGCGCAGCATTACCGGCATTGAAATGACCCATGTGCCCTATCGCGGCAGCGGGCCGGCAGCGACGGATTTGATCGCCGGTCGGGTTGATGTGTTTTTTGATAATCTCCCGTCGATCCTGCCGCATATCCGCGCCGGTACCGTTCGCGCCCTGGCCGCCCTGAGTGCGGAGCGTATTCCCGAATTGCCCGATCTGCCGACCTTTGGCGAACAGGGCGTGCAGGGCATGGTGATTGACAGCTGGTTCGGCTTCATGACACCGGCCAGAACGCCGCCCGCTGCAATTGCCGCGCTGAATGCCGCCTTCAACAAGGCGATGGAAACCCCCGCGGTGCGCCAACGCATGCAGGAATTGGCGCTGACACCGATTGGCGGCACGCCCGAACAAATGGGTGCCCATATCCAAAGCGAAGTGGCGCGCTGGTCTGAAGTGGTGCGCCGCCAAGGCATCCGCGCGGAATGACGCCATGATCAGTAAAATCCGGGCGCTGCGCACCATCCGCATCGCTGAACGCCCAAACCTGCTTTGGCTTGAAATCAAAACCGATGATGGCCTCACGGGTTTGGGTGAGGCCTTTCGTGGTGCCGCTGCGGTGGAAGCGGTTATGCACGAAAGCGTCGCACCTTTTTTGCTCGGGCGTGACGCGCGCCAGATTGAAGGCATTTCGCGGCACTTGCTCACACCTTACGTTGGCTTTGGTTCATCAAGCGCAGAAATCCGTGCCGCTTCGGCGGTGGATATCGCTTTGTGGGATTTGGCCGGAAAGCGTCTTGGCGTGCCGGTACATGAGGCGCTGGGCGGTCTCTCACGCGACAGGGTGCGCAGCTACAACACCTGCGCCGGTTATGATTACAATACGAAAAGCGCTGCGCGGCGTGATATCGGTGCGGCGGATCAGGCGCGCGGGCCTTATGATGATCAGGTCGCCTTCATGCGCGATGCCGGTGCGCTGGCGGAAAGCCTGCTCGCGGAGGGCTTCACCGCCATGAAAATCTGGCCCTTCGATATCTATGCGCCGGCAACCCAGGGGCAATCCATCACTTTGGCTGATCTCAAGCGTGGGCTTGAACCTTTCGAGAAAATTCGCCGTGCCGTTGGCGACAGGATCGAGATCATGGCTGAATTGCACAGCCTTTGGTCCTATCCGGCGGCGCTCCGCATCTGTCAGGCCTTGGAGCCCTTGGCGATCACCTGGGCGGAAGACCCGATCGGCAAAATGGATGATGTTGCTTCCCTCGCGGAATTGCGGCGCGCCACACGCGTGCCCATTTGCGCGAGTGAAACGCTGGGCGGCAAGGTCGCGTTTCGCGATCTATTGGTCGCCGGCGCCACCGACGTGGTCATGCTTGATCTCACCTGGTGCGGTGGCTTGACCGAAGCGCGCAAGATCGCCGCCTTGGCTGAGGCTTGGGCACGCCCCGTGGCGCCGCATGATTGCACCGGGCCGGTGACGCTGGTGGCATCGCTCCATCTGGCGCTGCATGCGCCAACAGCGATTTTTCAGGAAGTGGTGCGCGCCACGCTCGCCACCTGGTATCGCGACCTTGTCACGGTTTTGCCAAGGCTTGAACAGGGTTGGGTGCTGCCGATGGAAGGGCCGGGGCTTGGCACGGCGCTATTGCCGGAAGTGACGAAGCGGGAAGATGCGGTGGTGCGCGAAAGCCGCGCCTAACCCGCCCCCTCATCCCGCAACAGCTTCTCCACCATCTCTGCCGGCACATCGCTGCTGGTGAAGCAATCACCTGGGGCCCGCAGCAGCACGAAGCGCATCTTGCCGTCGCGGTTTTTCTTGTCCTTCGCCATGCGCCCGAGCAGCGCATCCACCGTGAAGCGACTCGGCAAATCACTGATGCGCGCGGGCAGGCCGCAGGCAGACAAATGCGCAATCACGCGGGATGGCCATTCCTGGCTGCAATGGCCAAGCCGCGCGGAAAGCGATGCCGCCAGGCCAAGCCCCACCGCCACCGCCTCACCATGCAGCACAGACCCATCAAAGCGCGCTTCCGCTTCCAAAGCATGTCCAAAGGTGTGCCCCAGATTGAGCAAGGCGCGCCCGCCTTCGGCACTTTCCTCACGCTCATCTGCGGCGACCACGGCCGCCTTCAGCTTGCAGGATTCAATCACGGCAACCGCAAGTGCGGCGGCATCACCGGCGACAACCGCGCTGCCATTGGCTTCGCACCAATGCCAGAATTCGCCTTGCAACAAGCCGTGCTTGGCCACTTCCGCATAACCTGCGCGCAATTCGCGCGGTGGCAGGGTGCCAAGCGTATCCGTATCCGCCAGCACAATGCGCGGCTGATGGAAGGCACCGGCCAGGTTTTTCCCCGCCTTCAAATTCACCCCGGTCTTGCCGCCAACGCTGCTATCAACCTGAGCCAAAAGCGTGGTCGGGATTTGCACAAAGGGCAGGCCGCGCATGACAATCGCCGCCGCAAAGCCCGCCAAATCCCCGACCACACCGCCACCCAGCGCAATCACCGCAGTGCGCCGATCAACGCCCGCCGAGAGCAGATCATCCAATAGCCCATGCAGCCGGCCAAAATCCTTGCTCGCTTCGCCGGGGGGCACAGTCAGTTCTGCCGCAATGGCAAAGCCCGCTTCCTGCAAACCGGCGCGCAAAGCGGGCAGATGCAAGGGCGCCACCATGGCGTCTGAGATGATCGCGACACGCTTGGCCGGCAGCACGGGCGCCAGCAGGCCGCCGGCGCGCACCAGCAAACCCTGCCCGACCAGTACCTCATAAGCGCGCTCCCCAAGGCCGACAGGCACGCGTTCGGGCGGGTGATAGGTCTTCAAGGCATGCTCCAGGCGGCGGGTGGTGTTTTCCAGGCTTTCATCATTGCAGGCCAGCGTAATGTCGGCTTCGGCATAAAGCGGGTGGCGCGTATTCATCAGGCGTTGCAGCACCTCGGCCGGGTCGGCATTCAGGAACATCGGGCGGTGTTCGCGCCCCGCGACCCGGCGGATCAGCACCGAAAGCGGGCATTTCAACCAGATGGAAACGGCACCGCTCGCGCGAATCGCAGCCCGCGTGGCGGCATCGGCAAAGGCGCCGCCGCCGGTTGCCAGCACCAAGGGCGGGCCGGCCAGCAGGCGGGAAATCACCCGGCGTTCACCATCGCGGAAATGCGGCTCACCATAGCGGGCGAAAATCTCCGTAATCGGCATGCCGGCAGCGTTTTCGATTTCCGTGTCGGCGTCTCGAAAAGGCAGGCCCAAAAGCCCGGCCAGCCGCCGCCCGAGCGCGGATTTCCCGGCCCCTGGCAGCCCGACCAGGACAATGCTGGGCCGTGCCGGATCACGCCCGGCGGCAGGTTCGGGCAGGCCCGGTAGGGCATCATCAAAGAGAGAGTTGCGCATCTTGGGACTGAGCGTTAGCACGAATTCAGGAAAGCGAGAGGGAGCCCCGCCGCCAGCATGTTCCGTAACCCGATTCTGCTGGTTGCTGCCGTGGTGCTTGGCCTGTTTGCCGTGGGCCTGATCCTGATTGGCGCCTTTCCGCCCAGCGTGACGCCCCAGGCCGTTGAGCGCACCATCCCCAATGACCGCTTCCGCGGCCGGTAAATCTGCAGCCCGGGCAGGGCCTTCCCGCCATGCCGAGGCATTTCTGGAAATGTTGGCCGCCGAACGCGGCGCGGCGCGCAATACGCTCGCGGCCTATCAGGCGGACCTTGAGGATTTCGCGGGTTTCGCCGCTGCCCATGGCACCCCGCTGCACGGGGCGGATAGCGCCTTGCTTCGCGCCTGGCTGGTGGGCCTGGCCGCCCAGGGCCTAGCGGCGCGCACCCAGGCAAGGCGGCTTTCCGCCATCCGCCAATTCCATCAATTCCTGCTGCGGGAGGGGGTTCGCGCCGATGACCCCTCAGAATTGCTGGAAGCCCCCCGCCTGCCGCAAAGCCTGCCCAAGGCACTGCGGGAGGAGGAGGTGGAGGCGCTGATCGCCGCCGCCGCCGCCCTGCCGGGCAAAAGGGGGCCGGTCGCCGCTGCGGTGGTTGAAATGCTTTATTGCAGCGGGCTTCGCGTTTCGGAATTGGTCAGCCTGCCGGCGGCGGCGCTCCGCCCCGGCGCGCCCCTGATTGCTGTGCGCGGCAAGGGCGGGCGCGAGAGGCTGGTGCCGGTTTCCGAGCGCGCACGGGATTTGGCCCTGGCCGCGCGGCCCGAGGAAAAGGGCAAGGCCAGCCGCCATCTTTTCCCCTCCCGCGGCGCTTCGGGGCACCTGACGCGCCAGGCTTTGGGCTTGATTTTGAAGGAGGTTGCGCTGGCCGCGGGGCTCGACCCCGGCCGGGTCAGCCCGCATGTGCTGCGCCATTCCTTTGCCTCACACCTTCTGCAAAGGGGGGCGGATTTGCGCAGCCTGCAAATGCTGTTGGGCCATGCGGATATCGGCACCACGCAGATTTACACCAAAGTGTTGGAGGAACGGCTCCGCGCCCTGGTGGCCGAGCACCACCCCTTGGCCTCTGATCCGCGGAGGCGTTGAGCCGGAGCGGTGAATCAGCCGCCCAAACTTACGAGGGGGTCGCGCGCCGGGCCGATTTGGGCTAACCCCCCGCCATGCGTCACTTCCTGGAATTCGAAAAACCCATCGCCGAGCTTGAAGGCAAGATCGAGGAGCTGCGTCGGACCACCGATGCCGGCGGCATTGATGTGGCCGAGGAGATCGGCCGCCTCGGCGAAAAGGCTCAAGCGCTGCTGAAGACCACCTATGCCAAGCTGTCCCCCTGGCAGAAGGCGCAGGTGGCGCGCCACCCTGATAGGCCGCATGCGACCGATTATATCGCGGCTTTGATCCAGGATTTCACGCCGCTTGCCGGTGACCGCGCCTTTGCCGATGACGCCGCCGTGGTAGGCGGCATGGGGCGCTTCCGGGGCCGCGCTGTCATGGTGCTGGGGACGGAGCGCGGCCATGATACCGATAGCCGTGTGAAACATAATTTCGGCATGGCGCGGCCCGAGGGCTACCGCAAGGCGCGGCGCCTGATGGATCTCGCTGGGCGTTTTGGCCTGCCCATTCTTTCCTTCGTTGATACCTCTGGCGCCTTTCCGGGGATTGATGCGGAAGCGCGCGGCCAGGCGGAAGCGATTGCGCGGTCCATCGAAGCCGGGCTGGATGCGCCCGTGCCCTTCATTGCGACCATTATTGGTGAAGGCGGATCAGGCGGCGCGATTGCGTTGGCGGCGGCGGATCGCATCATCATGCTGGAACATGCGATCTATTCCGTGATCAGCCCGGAAGGCTGCGCTTCCATCCTGTGGCGCGATGCCGCGCAGGCCAGCACTGCCGCGGAAGCGCTGAAGCTGACGGCAGATGATTTGCGCAAGCTTGGCCTGGTGGATGTTGTGGTGCCGGAACCACTCGGCGGCGCGCATCGCGATGCCGCGACGGTAATCACTGCGCTGGGCGATAAGATTGAGGCGCTGCTGACACCCTTGCTCGCCCTGGATGGCACAACCTTGCGCGCCCGCCGGCGCGACAAATTCCTTGAAATGGGGCGCAGCGGCGCCCTGTGATGGTGGCCGATCCGGCTGTCGAGCTACGTGCGCGTTTCTTGCGCGGCTTTCCGGCGATTGCGCTGGTGATTTTTCTCTCTGCGGTGGATCAGACAATTGTTGCGACGGCGCTTGCCGATATCGCAACCGATATGGGTGGGATTGAGCGTGTTTCCTGGATTTTGATTGCCTATCTGGTCGCCGCCACCTGCGCCGCGCCGGTCTTTGGACAGCTTGGCGATTTTTTCGGCCGGCGGCGTTTATTGTTTGTGGCGCTGGCGATTTTCTTCGTGGGCTGCGCCGGCTGCGCGATGGCGCCCAATCTGCCAAGCCTGGTCATCGCGCGCGTCGTCCAGGGCTTTGGCGGTGGCGCGCTGCTGACCCTGACCCAGGCGCTGATTGGTGAGATTGTGCCGCCGCGCGAGCGCGGCAAATTCCAGGCATGGATTGCAGGGGCTTATGGTTTTGCCTCGGCCTTCGGGCCGGTGGCGGGGGGCTTCATTACCCAGGCTTTCGGCTGGCGTTGGGTCTTTTGGTTCCTGCTGCCCTTGCCTTTGGTCTGTGCCTATATCGCGCGCCGGCTGCCCGATATTGTGCCGGACCATGCCGGGCGGCGCTGGCGTTTTGATTGGCTGGGCCTCGCGCTTTTTGTGCTGACCATGGCTGCGGCTTTGGTCGCACTTGATCGCGCGCGGCGCTTTGATGCGGCCTATCTGCCCTTGATCCTTGGCCTGGTGGCCATGGCGCTTTTCGCCGGTGTGACGCTATTGCGTGTGGAACGCCGCCACCCGGAACCCTTGCTGCCCTTGCCCCTATTTGCCGAGGCAAGCATTTGGCGGCTGCTGATGCTGTCCATCCTGGTGGTGGCAGCGCAAGTCGGCTTGATTTCTTTCCTGCCCTTATGGCTGCAAGTGGTGCGTGGCTATGATCCGGCTTCCGCCGGCTTGGTGCTGCTCGCGATTTCCATCGGCTCGTCTTTTGGGGCGTTTTTCTCGGGCAAGATGGTGGCGCGCACCGGGCATGCGATGCTCTGGCCGAGTATCGGCCTGCCTGTGGCAGCGCTGATCTGGAGCCTGCTCGCGGTCTATGCCGCGGCCATGCCGCTTTGGCTGATGTTGACGCTATTGGGTGTGGCGACTTTCGGGTCCGGCACATCCTATCCGGTGGTGCAGACCACGGTGCAGGCGGCGGCGGGGCAGGGGAGGCTTGGCATCGCGGCAGCAGGCGTGGCGTTTTCACGCAATTTCGGCGCGGCGCTTGGTGCTGCGGTAGCGGCGGCGGCGATCTTCGGCGCCATGGCCCTGTTCACGCCAGCACTGACCGAGGGTTTTGCCGCATTGGTCGCGGATGCCGGGGCGCTGCGCGCCGATACTGTCACGCCTTTGCGCGCTGCCTTGGCCGAGCCCTTTCGCGGCCTGTTCATCATCGCCGCCGTGCTGGTGGGCGCCGCTTCCATCATGGCCTGGCGCGTGCCGCTGCGCCGTTATTGAGCTTGTATTGCGTGGGCAGGGCGCGGCAAGCTGGCGCTGTTTTCAAGGATCACAGCCATGGCCGAAACCACCCCGCCCAAACCCGCCTTCGCGCCGACGCGCAGCCTGCCTTTGCCGGGCGGTGCCAAGCTGGTGTTCTGTTCCGGTGTCACGGCACGTGGCAGTGCGGCTGAAGCGCAAGGCGTGGAAGCGCAGGCCGAGGAATGTTTCGCGCGCCTGACACGCGCCCTGGCGCAGGAAGGCGGCAGCTTCGCTGATGTGCTGAAGCTGAATACCTATCTTTCGGATATGCGCGATTATGCGGGCTTTGATGCCGTGCGTCGGCGCATCCTGGCACCACTTGCCGCACCGCCCGCCAGCACTTGCGTGGGCGGAGCGAGTTTCACCACACCACTGACGCGCATCGAAATTGAAGCCATTGCGGTGATTGGCGCCGCTGCATGAGTTTGGCCGCACGCATCGCAACCGAAGGTGCCCGCATGGCGGAAGCCTGCACCGCCTGCGGTGCTTGCGTGCAAGCCTGCCCCATGACGCGCTTTGACGCAGGGGTGACTGAGGCCGATCCGGCCGAGGTCGCCGCCGGTATGCGTGCGCTGCTGCGTGGTGAGGAAGCATCGCACGTTTCACTCGCCTGGATTGGTGCCTGCACGCGAAGTGCCGCCTGCAACAGTGCATGTCCCGAAAAGCTGGATGTCGCCTTGATGATGCGCTTTGCCAGCATGCGTGCACGCGGCGCCTTAGATGGTGCGCCGCTACTGCCGGTAAAGACCGATAGCGGTTGGTCCGCCCGCGTGAAGGGCTTTGCGCGGCTTGGCCTGACAGAACAGGAGCAAGCGGAATGGCTGTAACGCATCACCCCTTGCCGGCGGAGCGAGCGGTATTCTGGTATGGCTGCAACCTGCTGCGCCATGGCGATATTTTGCGCCTGACCGCGCGTTTTCTGGAGGCCGTTGGCGTGGATGCCGCGCCGCGCGGTGGGCCTTCGCATTGCTGCGGTTCAACCACGGAACATAATGCGCGCATTACCGAAGCCATGGGCCGGCGCACCGTTGCAGCGTTTAATGCGACGGGGCGCGATAAGGTGATCACCTGGTGCCCTTCCTGCCATACGAACATGGAAGATGTGATGGCGCCGGAAACGCCGGCGCAATTCAGCACGACTCATGTGACGGAAGTGCTGTGGGAACGTCGCGCTGCCTTGCAGAAATTGCTGGTGCAGCCTGTGCCTTTGCGTGTTTTGCTGCATCGGCATGTCGGGTTTCAGCCGCGTGTTGCGGTGAATGATCTTGTCTCAAACCTACTGCGCCTGATCCCTGGTCTGGAGTTGGTGGAGGATGAGGAAGCACTGCCCGGCCATATGTGTTCCGCCTTGGCCGGCGTTCCCGGCGCCTTGGCAGCGGCGCATCAGGCTAATCTTGCAGCCATGGCGCGGCATGGGGCGGATACGCTTTGCACCATTTTCCATTCCTGCCATCGCGAAGCCGTGGCGCTGGAACGCGGCCGCGCCATTAGCGTCATGAATTGGGTGCATCTGCTGGCGCGATCGGCGGGCTGGGAATTCCGCGACGAATACAAGCATCTGCGCAATGCGGAAGACCCCCGCGCTGCCTTGGATGATGGCGCCCTGGAACGTGTGGGCGCGGATGTCTTCACCCAATTGCTGGAACCGGAATTACGCCGC
>JADCFP010000160.1 GCA_020249465.1 Roseomonas sp.
CATGGCGACAGGTTTTGATGGCGCCAAGGCGCTTGGGTCTTTGAATGTTTTTGGTCGCGATGGCGTTTCCGTGCGCGAACTTTGGGGCGATGATGATCCGCGCGCCTTTCTGGGCATTACCGTGCCACGCTTTCCGAATTTCTTCATGCTGTACGGGCCAGGCACGAACCTCGCGCATGGCGGCAGCGCCATGTTCCATTCGGAATGCCAAGTGCGTTACATCATGCAGGCCATTCGTGAATTGGTGGAAAGCGGTGCGCGCAGCATCGAAATCCGCGAAGATCGCTGCGCTGCCTATAATTACTTCCTGGATGCGACCCATGCGCGCATGGTCTGGACACATCCCGGTGTGGGCAGTTGGTACAAGAACAAGGCGGGCAGGGTGGTGACCAATTCACCCTTCCGCCTGGTGGATTACCGGCGCATGACAGAAAATCTTGATCCCGCCGATTATCTTATTGCGTGACCTTGCCCCAGATTTCCAGAAAGCGATCGACATCGGCCTCATCATTATAGACATGCGGGCTGATGCGCACGCGCCCTAGCCTTGGCGCGACATGCGCGCCAGAAGCCGCCAGTTTTTCGATCAGCCCTTCCGGCATGCCGCCGGGGAAGGCGATGCTCAGAATATGCGGCACGCGAAAGCGCTTTTCGGTCAGTGCCGCACCTTGCGCAGCCAGTCCCTCGGCCAGCCGATCCGTCAGTACGCCAAGCCTTTCGCTAATGGCGGCTGGGCCCCATTCAGCCATCATCTCCATGCCAACGGCCGCCATTTCGAGTGAGATGAAATGATCGCGCTCCCCCATGTCAAACCGGCGTGCGGTGGGGGCGAAGCTCGTGTCCTTCAGATAAGGTGCAGCTTCCGATGCGATGGCGCGGCGGCCAAAACCCGTTTGCTCCAAGGGCACGCCTTCCTGCCGGCGTTTGGCGATATACATGAAGGCGCGGCCATAAGGCCCGAGCACCCATTTATAGGTCGGGAAGATCAGGAAATCGGGATCGAGGGTTGCGACATCAATCGGTGTCACGCCGGCGCCATGCGTTGCATCCACCAGCAGCGCCGCACCTATGGCCCGCAAGGCAGGCCCGATGGCCGCGATATCAATCGCCCCGCCATCCGCCCAATGCACGGAGGAGATTGAGGCCAGCGAGACCGGCGCCGCGCCTGGCCGCGCGATGGCCTCCAGCACGGCTGAGGTCCAATCGCCATTGGCAGGGCGGCGCACTACCTCCACCACAAAACCCTGGGCTGCGGCGCGCGTCATCCATTCCAGGACGGGGGAGGAATGGTCGTCTTCTACCAGCAAAACCCGCGTGCCAGCGGGGGGCGCAAAAATCTTGCCCGCCACGGCCACGCCATAGGAGACCGAGGGGATCAGCGCCACATCCTCAGGCGCTGCGCCGATCAGGGCAGCGGCAGCAGCGCGGGTTCTTTCGTGTTGGGCGCGGGCAAGGCCAGGGTCCACCTCCCAGGGGCGTGCCTTGCGGTCCACCCCCTCATGCCCGGCGGCCTGAACGGCGCGGGGCAGGGGGCTCCAGGAAGCCGCGTTCAGGTAGCAGACATCCCGCGGGATATCGAAGGCATCGCGTTGGCTCGGCAGCATGGCGGGGTTCCTTGGTTGGGTGTGGGCGCCACAAGCTTAGGGGTAGTTCGCAGGCCAGGGAAAGCCACCGCTTTCGCTTGAGATTCGCCGCCGAATGTTGGACAACAAGCGCCAGAGGAAGAGGTAAGCCAATGTCCGAAACCAAAGGGTTTGCGCGCATCTACCAGCCGGCGAAATCCGCCATGCAATCCGGCCGTGCCGCCAAGGCGGGCTGGGTACTGAGTTTCGTGCCGAGCGAAGCGCAGCGCGCTGATCAATTGGTGGGCTGGTATGGATCAGCCGATACGGCAAAGCAGGTGACGCTGCATTTCGATAGCCGCGATCAGGCGATTACTTATGCCGAGGCGCAGGGCCTGCGATATGAGGCGGAAGCGCCAGCCAAGGCCGCGGGCGCCATCAAGCCGAAAGTCTACGCCGATAACTTCAAATTCGGCCGGCATGAGAATTGGTCGCATTGAAGTTGCGTTTTCAGGGCGCCCTTAGCTCAGTTGGATAGAGCAACAGCCTTCTAAGCTGTGGGTCGGTGGTTCGAATCCACCAGGGCGCGTTCTGACGTTGCATCAGGTCAGGCCCAAGCCATTCGTGACGCTTGGCGTCCCATGACAGTTAAACCCACCATGCGTGGTCGCTGCCACCGAACACGCCTATTCCCAGGTGAGCCCAGGGCTATTGGCCGCGGCTTTAGTGCTGCCGCTGCCCGCCTTGCACCTGAGGCTTTGGTCGGTTGGGGGTGCTGGTCAGCAAATTTATGATTGACATTTCCTACGTACAAAAACGCTGAAATCTTTCTTCCGCCCATGCGCGCCTTTCAGAACCATGAAGCGCGCCAGGCGGAAGGCAGTTGCGCGGGTGCTTCGATCCCGCCCATTCACGGTACGGCGAATAGCGTGAAAATATCGGCGACAGCGATACTCTGCACGAGAATAATGTCATCACCTGCGCCACCGTTCATATTATTCGCAAGCCCATTGCCGATGATGATGTCAGCCCCGCTGCTGCCGGTGATGGTGATACCCGTTACCCCATCGGCGATCCTGAGCTGTTCGACATGATTGGGCATGGCATAGCTGACCGAGGCGATAATGCTGTCATTGCCACCACCAAGCGCTTCCAGCACCAGATCAAGCGCGTTGTCCACATAGAACAGATCATTGCCGCCGCCACCATCCATGGTATCAGCGCTGTTGCCCCCATTGATCGTATCACTGCCATCCAGACCGGAAATCGAATCATTGCCGCCGAGGCCATTCAACGCATCGGCAGAGGCTGTTCCAGCAAGGTTGTCGTCACCCTCAGTTGGACCACCGCCACCGCCACCGCCCACCAGGCTTTGCGAGGCTGTCAGTGAAACCCCACCATTGGTGAAAGTGACAAGACCATTACTGGTTATGCCCCGCACCCAACCACTATCCGAAAATGTGATATTGCTGTTGGCGTCCCCATAAACCGCAAGCCTGCCCGAATCCGAAATGGTGTTGATGATGGCTGCCGAAAGCGCAAGGGTCTGGCTTGATCCGGTAAGGTTGATGGCGTCAATGCCGGTGACGTTGGTAAGGGAAAGGGGCGCTCCCGCATTTGCGGTTTTAACCGAACCCGAGACGGCGTCGCTCTCCGCAAAAGGCCCTGAAAAACTGCTGCTCAGAAGCTCAAGCGTGTCATTACCCTCGCCACCTGAAATGGTAATTCCTCCCGAAGTTTGCGCGCGAAGCAGGTCATCACCGGTGCCACCGGAGATCATGAAGGAACCGTAGGCCATGAAGGGGTCGCCAGTGATGGTATCATTAAGCGCTTCGCCAAACACAGTGGCGCCACCGATACCGGAGGAGGAGAAGCTTATGGCATCATTTCCATCCCCGCCAAGCAGGCTGTCAGCACCGCCGCCGCCATGCAGCGAATCATCACCCGCACCACCGGAGACGGTATCGGCGCCATCTCCTCCGGCCAGGCTGTCGCGCCCTGAATCGCCGCTCAACGAATCATCGCCACCTTCACCAAAAAGGCGGTCATTACCGTTTTCGCCGACAAGAATGTCATTATCCATGCCTGCGAAAATCACGTCATCCCCGCTGCCTCCTTGAAGGCTATCAAGGCCGTCGCCGCCATCGAGTACATCATTTCCATCGCCGCCGGCGATGGTATCGCTGCCCGCGTTGCCAAATAGACTATCCACCAAAGAACTGCCGAGCAGGCTGTCATTGAAACCGGAACCGCGCGCTGCTTCGAACCCGGACAGGGTATCTGTGCCGCCCTGATCATTTTGGGCACGCGCGCTGTCCATATTCACGGTAACGGCGCCGGCGGCGGTGCTGTAGTCCGCCGTGTCGTTGCCTGCGCCGCCATCCAGACTATTACTGCCACCGGCTCCGCCCAGAACATTATCTGCCGCGTCGCCTATCAGCGTATCAGATCCATTGCCGCCGCGTAGATTTTCGATGCCGATCAGCGTATCAGCATCGCCCCCCGAGGCATTGAAGCCGCGCCCAATCGCAAGATTGACACTGACCGGCCCGTCGGAGGCACCGTAATCCACCATGTCACTGCCAAGCCGACCGTCAAGCAGGTCGCGCCCGTTATAGGGGCGAAAGACATTGTCATTGTCGTTACCGAGTATCGTGTCACCCAAATTCGATCCGGCGACGTTTTGAATTCCATCAAGTTTATCCGTGCCGCCATGCCGGTCACGCCCCGTACCCGCGGCCAAATCCACATTGGCGCCGGTGGTGGCGCTACCGCTGCGATAATCCACGAAAAAGCTAGACCAGCTGGTGAAATTGCTGATCGTGTCATTACCGCCTACGCCATCGAAAAATACGGGCGTGTTTTCCAGCGTGCCGAAGATTTCTATCAGATCATTGCCTGGAGTTGCTTGAATGATTTCCGCGCCAATGACATCGGCAATGGTAGCGCTGCCGCGCGTGACCGAGGCGGTATTGTAGTAATCAAAGCCAAAGCTTATGCCGCCGCGATAACTTACCGAGAGAGAGACCGAAATGGCAGCGCCTTCGAAATAAACCAGGTCACCTAGCCCACCGCCGGCATTGATCCTGTCAAACCCGCCCGCACCGCCGGAAAGCGTATTGTCACCGGCATTGCCGAACAGACTGTCATTTCCCAAGCCACCGATGGCCGCTTCAATATTGAATAGCCGGTCCTCACCATGGGCGCCGCTGCTGGCGCCAGTGGTAAGGTTAATCGTCACGCCAGTTGATGCAGAGGCATAACTCGCCCAATCATTGCCAATGCCGCCATCGATCGTGTCGTTGCCGATATCGCCAATCAGCCAATCACCGCCTTCCCCGCCCAGCAGGCTGTCATTGTCATTGATTGAGATGCCAGAGATGGTCCCCGTACCGCCACGAAGTGTGTCATGGCCTGCGTCGCCCACCAGCGTATCCGCGCCACCACCGCCGTCCATGCTGTTATTGCCGCTATTGCCTTGGACAAGTTGCGCGAAGGCATTCCCGGTACCGTTGATATTGTCGGTGCCAGTCAGTACCAGCGCCTCCACCTCCGAATAGAGGAAACTGAACATGAAAGGCCCGGGCATTCTTGCGGGCGGCAGCGTATAACTGACCGATGCCAAAATCGTATCACTGCCTTCGCCAATTTCTTCGAAAATCATATCAAAGGAACCATCGGCCATCACACCATCAACTGCTTCGGCCATCAATTCCGCAGGTACCGCCGCGTCATCTGCGAGTATCACAAAGACGTCACTGGCGGTCCCACCAAAGAAGGTGTCGTTACCAGGGCCGCCAATCATGCAATCATTGCCATTGCCCCCGTATAATTCGTCATTATTGGCACCACCGGACAGAAAATCATTGCCGTCTTCGCCATAGAGGAAATCCGGCGCGGAATAGCCATAGAGGAAGTCATTATCATTGCCGCCATAGATGTAATTGCCCGCAGCGTTGGATGGGGCAAACACAACATCGCTGCCTTCACCAGCGCGTAACTCCAAGAAGGCCGGATTGTCGGTTGAAAAATTTGCGATCGAAATGGAACGACCATAAAAATCATAGTAATCGGCGGAGGCTGTTCCATAGGCGAGAAAGGTTGACGCGGGTGGCCTAATCGCCAGTCTTTCGATGTTCACAAAGGGCAGCGTTACGCCGAATTGAGCCGCAAGGCGCGTCAACAGGTAAGTATCCTGCCACGGTCTACCGAACTCATCAGTGCCGTGCTCACCGCCATCGAGCATTACGCCTGTGAGATCGTCTCGCACCATTAGGTCATTGGGATCACCCGGCGTGAACGGACGAGATAAAAAAAGATCATTACCGCCGGCGCCAAAAATTGTTGAATCCGCATAAGAAACGATGGTATCGTTGCCGTTTAGTGCGAATATCAGATCGCCACCGCCAAGGCCATCTATGGTATCCGGCCCATCGCTGCCTTCGATTGTCTCTCGACCAGTAGTGGCGGACATGCGCAGCCTCCCCCGTGATGCTAAGTTGTTTCTCCACACCAATCCGAAGCAGTGCCAATAGCCGATGGCTCAGATTTGCAACGATGCGCCCGTGAACGATTAGCGCGGGTCCTGAATGATGATTACGTAACAGAAAATTTAGGTCTCAGGCAATCAGGAAATGGAAGACGCACCGTCTTTGCGGCGCAGCCCGCGATCGCCATGCGTCTTATTGGTCCGATTGTCTTTCGCACCAAGGACGACAAAGCGTTCAAGGATATGACTATAACATTCTGAAAAAGCGATATAAAAGTCAGAGCGCCCAGCAAGCGAAAGCTTCTGCGCCTAGGGCAGATCGCGTTCAGATGGAAAATCTGAACGCGTGAAGATGCTGGAAAAACAATGAGGTAAAGCATATTGGGTCAACCCATGTGAACCCAACATGCTCTCGTTGTGCGTTTCATGCTGACCTATCCCCTGCCCAAAAACCCGCGCACCACTTGGCCATCCCACAGCGGGCGAAGCTGGCCGAAAGTGGGCGCGCCCTACCGCGTGCCGCGGTGGCCTGTTCACACAGGCGTCGCAAGCCATCGGTAGCACAACCGGCATGACGGAGCGGCGGCAAATTTCGGTCTCCCGCGTAAAGAATAGGCAGCAAGTGATACAGTAAGGCGCAACATGCCGCGCCCCCTCGGCCTCCGATCTCTGTTTCTTGACCTACCGCAAGAACGGTCACAGGCTTCAGGTCTAATCACTACCGCATGGAGGAACCAAACCATGCGCGCACGCGACCTGATGACCACCAGCCTTGTTACGATCCCCCCCGAAGCCCCGCTTGATGCTGTGGCGCGTATCCTGTCGGATCGCGGCGTCTCAGGTGCCCCCGTGGTGGATGGTGCCGGCAAGCTTCTCGGCATGGTGACCGAAGGCGATCTGATCCGGCGCCTTGCCGCCAAGGAAGATGCGCCGAAATCCTGGGTGATGGGTCTTTTCGCCTCCGCCGCCGATCAGGCGGCGCGCTTTGCGCGCACGCATGGCCAGCGCGCGCGCGATGTCATGACCACGGATATCGCCTCGGTCACTGAAGACACCTCGATCGAGCATGTTGCGCATATCATTGAAGACAAGAAAATCCGCCGCGTGCCCGTGCTGCGTGATGGCAAGCTGGTCGGCGTGGTGTCGCGTTCAGACCTGATCCGGGCTTTGCTGGCCGCACCTGGTAGTCTGGTTGCCGATGCCCCGGATGAGCGCATTCGCCGCGATCTGGCGCTCGCCATGCGAAATGAGCCTTGGGTGGATACCTATTTCATCTTCCCTGATGTGAAGGATGGGCAGGTGACCTTCCATGGCTTTTGCCGGTCTGATGCGGTGAAGCAGGGGCTTCGGGTGCTGGCCGAGGGTGTGCCGGGGGTAAAGGGGGTGGCGTTTGAGACCCAAGATCCGCCGGCCTATGTGATGGGGGTCAGTTGACCCCTCAGTAAGGGATATCCTTCAACCACGGATATCCCGCCCGCGCCTGGTCGAAGGCGTGCGCATAGAGCTTGCGCATATAGGCCTGTTCAAAGGGTTCACTTGGTTCATGCGGAAAATCCGGGCCGATGGCCGCCAGATTGAAATCAACCTTGTCTTCGCGCGTGACGGTGCGGATACGCGCCACGTCATTATAGCCACTTGAAGCGATCATGCTCGAAATCGCGCGTTCCACAATCTTGAAGGTTTGGCGTTCGGTATGCGCGGGATTGGGCAAAATGCGGCCATTGCGGATCACATAGGCGCGCGCCGGCGGCACATGTTCGCCCTGGCGAATATTGGCGCGGCGATCACGCGTGACGCTGCGGGGATACAGAAAGACCTGCGTGAAGGCGCCGCCATCCACATGCATTTCCTGATAGGTTCTGCCGTCCAGCGTGACCTCGATCATCGTCGGTGGGAAGGCGCCCGGAATGGCGGCCGAGGCCAGCAATAAGCGTCGCACCAGATCAAGCGCGCGCGGATGGCCGCTGGCGGCGATGGCGCCGATATTCCAGGCGACCGGCAATTGCGCATCAATATCGGAAGTGCCGATCAGCAGCAGCCGGCCACGTTCATAGCCGCGCGCAATATCGGCCAGCATCGCGTCATTCAGGTGCTTAGAAATGGTACCGAATAGCGGCGCGTTATCGGCGAGCGCATCTTCAAACAGCGCCGCATTCAGAATGTTGCGTTGCGCCAGCACATCCTTGGGCGTGATGTCCGTATAGACGCTTTTCAACGCCGCATCGTAGCGCGGACCGAGAAAGGCAAAGGGGGCGGTCAGCGCGCCGGTGGAAACGCCCGTCACCAGGCTGAAGATGGGTCGATTGCCGGCTTCGGTCCAGCCATTGAGCAAGCCAGCGCCGAAGGCACCATTCTCACCACCGCCAGAAATGGCCAGCATTTCAATGGTACGTTCCTGCCCACGGCGCGGAGTGCCATGGATGCGCCGCGCCTTTTCCTGGGCAGCCGCCACCTCCGCCCGGAAGGCATCACCATCCCAGGGGAAGAAAAAGCGTTCATTGGGGATGCCCAGCACCCTGGCATCCCGTGTCCGCGCATAAGGCACGGCGGGGCCACGGGCCGGGGTGGCGCAAGCGGCCAGACCCAGTGCCGCGCCGCCGAACAAGGTGGCGCGACGTGTGAACCCACGTGCAATGTCAAGCTTCTGGCCCATAAAAGCCCTTGCCTTCCTGTTTCACCAATCCCAGGCGGGGATTACCAAAAGCCCTGGCCGGCGTCGAGGCGCAGCCGCGCCCACCCTATTCGCTTGACCCTCGGGCGCTTGGGCGATAAACGCCCTTCATTCCTGGTTCGCCCTGAACCTTGGTCCGCCCGCCTGATGCGGGTTGGCTCCGTCGCTCCGCGAAGGCTCGCGCAGCGGCGCGTTTTGCTTTGGGGCGGCCGCAACGCGAAAGGACTACCGGGCGCTGCCATGTTTGAGGCTCTGTCCAGCAAGCTCAACGGTGTTTTTGATCGGCTGCGCCGCCGTGGCGCGCTGAGCGAAGCCGATGTGACCGAAGCGCTGCGCGAAGTGCGCGTGGCGCTGCTGGAAGCCGATGTGGCGCTGCCCGTGGTGCGTGACCTGGTTGCCCGCGTGAAGGAACGCGCCGTGGGGCAGGAGGTGATTCGCTCCGTCTCCCCCGCGCAGCAGGTCATCAAAATCGTCAATGACGCTTTGGTAGAAGCGCTGGGTGGCGCGGAAGGGGCGCGTGGGCTTGATTTGAATGCGCCCGCACCGCTCGCCATTCTGATGGTGGGTTTGCAGGGTTCGGGCAAGACCACGACCTCGGGCAAGATCGCGCTGCGCCTCAAGGGGCGCGAGAAGAAGAAGGTGCTGCTGGCGTCCTTGGACGTGCATCGCCCAGCGGCGCAGCTGCAGTTGCAGCAATTGGCCGAACGCGCGGAAGTGACAAGCCTGCCGATCATCGCCGGCCAGCGCCCGCTTGAAATCGCGGCCCGCGCGATGGATGTCGCGCGGCGCGAATTATACGATGTGGTGGTGCTGGACACCGCCGGGCGCCTTGCGATTGATGAAGCGCTGATGGCCGAAGTGGCCGAGGTAAAGTCCGCCACCAAGCCGCATGAAACCCTGCTGGTTGTGGATGCCATGACCGGGCAGGATGCGGTGAATACGGCCAAGGCGTTTCAGGAAAAAGTCGGCGTCACCGGCATTGTCATGACCCGGGTGGATGGCGATGCGCGTGGCGGTGCCGCGCTTTCCATGCGGGCCGTGACCGGCGCGCCGATCAAGCTGTTGGGTGCCGGCGAAAAGCTGGATGCTTTGGAAGATTTCCACCCTGATCGTATCGCAAGCCGTATTCTTGGCATGGGCGACATTGTCTCGCTCGTCGAGAAAGCGGCCGAGACAATGGATCAGGCGGAGGCTGAAAAGCTCGCCGCGCGTATGCAAAAGGGCCAGTTCACGCTGGATGATTACGCGGCGCAGCTGAAGCAAATCGGCAAAATGGGTAGCCTGCAAGGCATTCTGGGCATGTTGCCTGGCGTGCAGAAGGTCAAGGCGCAGTTGGAAGGTGCCAATCTGGATACCGCCATTCTGAAACGTCAGGCCGCGATCATTTCCAGCATGACGCCCAAGGAACGCCGCACGCCTGATCTGCTGAAGGCATCGCGCAAGCGCCGCATCGCGGCCGGTTCCGGCACCACGGTGCAGGATGTAAATCGCTTATTGAAGCAATTCGACGACATGTCCGCCATGATGAAGCGGATGAATAAGATCGGCCAGAAGGGGCTGATGCGTGGCGGGCTTGCCGCGCTGCTCCCCCAAGGCCGGAGGCCGTTCTGATGGCGGCCATCACCAACCCCAAGTCTTTAGTTCTGTAACGAAAGGAATACCCGGATGGGTCTCAAGATTCGCCTCGCGCGCGCTGGTGCCAAGAAGCGCCCTTATTATCACATCGTGATCGCCGATAGCCGCAGTCCGCGCGATGGCCGCTTCATTGAAAAGGTGGGCTCCTACAACCCGATGCTGCCGTCTGAACATGCGGATCGCATTCGCTTGCAGGAGGATCGCCTGAAGCATTGGCTCGGTAATGGCGCAGTCGCCACCGAACGCGTGGCGCGCTTTTTGGGCCGTGCGGGCCTGATCGCCATGCCGGCGATCCCGGCGCAAACGAAGCAGGCGCAGCCGAAGAAGAAGGCGCAGGAACGCGCCGCTGCCGCGGCCGGCTGAAGCAGGCTTTAGCCGCAGGCAACACGGCAGATGGTCGGCAAGCGCATTATGGTGGGGGAGTTCGGCAGGCCGCATGGCGTGCGCGGGCTTTTGCGCCTGCGTGCCTTCACCGCCGATCCTGCCGCCATCACTGCCTATGGTCCGCTTTCCGATGAGGCTGGTACGCGCCAATTTCGCCTGACGCTGAAGGGGCCCGATCTGGTGGCCGTTGAGGGCGTCGCGGACCGCGATGCGGCGCAGCGCCTGACCGGCACCAGGCTTTTCGTCGCACGGGAGGCTTTGCCCCCCACCGATGAGGAGGAATTCTACCTGGCCGACCTGATTGGCCTGCGCGCCGTGACGGAAGCGGGTGATGTGCTGGGCGTGGTGCGGGCCGTGGAAGATCACGGCGGCGGTGCGTTTCTGGTGGTGGAAGGCAGGCAGGAATTGCTGCTGCCCTTCACGCGGCAAGTGGTGCCGACGGTGGATATCGCGGCTGGGCAATTGCTTGTGGTGCTGCCGGCAGAAATTGTGGTTCCGCCAGAACCCGGGAAGGAGGCCGCGGCATGACCTGGCGCGCTGATATCCTGACGCTTTTCCCGGAAATGTTCCCGGGGCCGCTTGGGCTTTCCTTGGCCGGGCGTGGCTTGCGGGACGGGCTTTGGTCCCTGGCCGCACATGATATTCGCGACCATGCCAAGGACCGCCATCGCAGCGTGGATGACACGCCTTTCGGCGGTGGTGCCGGCATGGTGCTGCGCCCGGATGTGGTGGATGCCGCGGTGGGCGCTGCCTTGGTGGAAGCGCCCGCAAGGCCAGTGATTTACCTGACGCCGCGCGGGCGCTTGCTGGATCAGGCTTTGGTCCGGGAATTGGCGTCGGGGCAGGGGGTTGTGTTGCTTTGCGGGCGTTATGAAGGTGTGGATCAGCGCGTGATTGAAGCGCGCGGCATGCTGGAAATCTCGATCGGCGATTATGTGCTGAGCGGGGGGGAATTGGCCGCACTGACGCTGCTTGATGCCTGTGTGCGCCTGCTGCCGGGTGTCATGGGGGCAGCGGAGAGCGCTGCCGAGGAAAGCCATGGCGCCGAGGGGCTGTTGGAATATCCGCAATACACGCGCCCAGCCGAATGGGCCGGGCGCGCCGTGCCGGAGGTACTGCTTTCGGGCCATCACGCCGCCATTGCGGCCTGGCGCCGGGCCGAAAGCGAAAACATCACAAAGGAACGCCGCCCCGATCTTTGGGGGCGGCATGAAACAGAGCGCGGAGGCGCGGGGGCCATTGCCGGCCATTCCGCCGCCGCCTAAAGAAACCGAAGAAAGGGTACCAACATGAATATCTTGCAGCAATTCGAAGCTGATCAGCAGGCCAAGCTTGCCGCAGCCCGCACCACGCCGGAATTCGGCCCGGGCGATACGGTGCGCGTCATGGTGAAGGTGGTGGAAGGCGAACGTGTCCGCACCCAGGCTTATGAAGGCGTCGTGATCGCGCGTTCCAACAAGGGCGTGCAGAGCAATTTCACCGTCCGCAAGCTGTCCTATGGTGAAGGGGTGGAGCGCGTGTTTCCGCTCTATAGCCCGAATGTCGCGGAAATTCAGGTGGTGCGCCGCGGTAAGGTGCGTCGCGCGAAGCTCTATTATTTGCGTGGCCGCACCGGCAAATCCGCGCGCATTGCGGAAAAGCTTGGCATGAAGGCTGATGGCGCCGCCAAGGCTGCCGAAGGCTGAGGTTACTGGGCGCCGTAACGGCGGCGCCCTTCTTACATAGGGGGAAGATGAAATGTCAGCGCAGAAGCCGCGCACGCTGTTCGATAAGATTTGGGACGCGCATGTTGTTGAAACCCTGCCGGATGGCACGGCGCTGCTCTACATTGATCTCCATCTGACCCATGAAGTGACTACGCCGCAGGCCTTTGATGGCCTGCGCGCCGCCGGGCGCAAGGTACGCCGCCCGGATGCGACACTGGCCGTTGTGGACCATAATATCGCGACCGATGACAGCCGCCGCACCGGCATCGTGGACCCCGAAAGCCGCTTGCAGGTTGAAACGCTGGAAAAGAACGTCGTTGAATTTGGCGTGCCTTACATTCCGCTGCTCGATGACCGTCAGGGCATTGTGCATGTGATCGGCCCTGAATTGGGCCGTTCGTTGCCGGGCATGACGATTGTCTGTGGTGATAGCCATACCTCGACCCATGGCGCCATGGGCGCGCTGGCTTTCGGCATTGGCACATCCGAAGTGGAGCATGTGCTGGCGACGCAGACGCTGTTGCAAAAGCCCGCCAAGAACATGCGCGTTTCCGTGGATGGCAATCTCGCTTTTGGCTGTTCCGGCAAGGATATTGTGCTGGCGATTATCGGCAAGATCGGCACGGCGGGCGGCACGGGCCATGTGATTGAATATGCCGGCGATGCGATCCGTGCGTTGGACATGGCCGGTCGCATGACGGTCTGCAACATGACCATCGAAGGCGGTGCGCGCGCCGGTATGGTGGCACCCGATCAGACGACGTTCGATTACATCGCCAAGACGCCGAATGGCCCGAAGGGTGAGGCGTTCAAGCGCGCCTTGGAATGGTGGAAGACGCTGCCTTCCGATGCGGGGGCGCATTTCGACAAGGAATTGCGGCTGGCCGCGCATGAGATTGCCCCGCAAGTGACCTGGGGCACCAATCCGGAAGCCGTCCTGCCGATCACCGGCGTGGTGCCCAATCCGGGTGATGAGGCGGATGAAGCCAAGCGCGCGCAGCTGCAGCGCATGGTTGACTATATGGGCCTGACGCCCGGCCAGCGCCTGACCGATTTGAAGGTGGATGTTGTCTTCATCGGCTCCTGCACCAATAGCCGGATTGAGGATATCCGCGCCGCCGCCGCCATCGCCAAGGGCCGGCGCGTTGCGGATCATGTGCGCGCGCTGGTGGTGCCGGGTTCGGGCCTCGTGAAGAAGCAAGCCGAAGCGGAAGGGCTTGATCGCATTCTGCGTGAAGCGGGCTTTGAATGGCGCGAAGCGGGCTGTTCCATGTGCCTTGGCATGAACCCGGATAAGCTCACACCTGGTCAGCGCAGCGCCAGCACCTCCAACCGCAATTTTGAGGGCCGTCAGGGCCCCGGTGGGCGGACCCATTTGTTGAGCCCCGCCATGGCGGCCGCGGCGGCACTCGCGGGCCATTTGGCCGATGTGCGTGATTATCAGCCGAAGGGAGCGCTGTAAGATGCAAGCCTTCACCAAGCTTACCGGTATCGCCGCCCCCTTGCCCAAGGCGAATGTGGATACGGACCAGATCATTCCGGCGCGGTTTTTGAAATCCATCAGCCGTTTGGGATTCGGGAAGAATCTTTTCGCCAATTTCCGCTACAAGGAAGATGGGTCGGAAAACCCGGATTTCGTGCTGAACCAGGAACCCTATCGCAAGGCCGAGATCCTGATTGCCTTTGAAAACTTCGGCTGCGGGTCTTCGCGTGAACACGCGCCCTGGGCCTTGCTTGATTTCGGCATTCGCTGCGTGATCGCGCCCGATTTCGCCGATATCTTCCACAATAACTGCTTCAAGAATGGCGTGCTGCCGGTGCGCCTGCCGCGCGAGATTTGCGAAAAGCTGATGGAAGACGCGAAGATGGGCGGGAATGCGCGCATCAGCGTTGATTTGGAACGCCAGGTGGTAGTGCGCCCGAATGGGGAGGAAATCCCCTTCCAGATTGATCCGCTGCGTCGGCATCTGATGCTGAATGGGCTGGATGATATCGGCCAGACCATGCAGCACGCGCCGGCGATTGATGGCTTTGAAGCCCGCCAGCGCGCTGCCCAGCCCTGGCTTTATGCCTGAGTGATACACGCCCCGGTGCAATGCCAGGGCCAAAAGGAAAACGCCATGTCATCGAACAAGAAGCTTTTGATCCTGCCGGGTGACGGGATCGGCCCCGAAGTGATGCGCGAAGTGCGCCGCGTGGTGGATTGGATGGACCGTCGCCGCCATGTCTCCTTCAATATTGAAGAAGGGCTGGTGGGCGGTGCGGCGCTGGATGCGGAAGGCACGCCCTGTTCGGATGAAACCGTGGAACGTGCGAAGGCCGCCGATGCGGTCCTGTTCGGGTCCGTCGGTGGGCCGAAATGGGATTCCCTGCCCTTCGACAAGCGCCCGGAATTGGGCGTCCTGCGGCTGAGGAAGGATCTTGGCCTTTTCGCCAATCTGCGCCCGGCTGTGGTGCTTGATCCGCTTGTGGAAGCTTCCAGCCTGAAGGCCGATCTGGTGCGCGGGCTTGATGTGATGATTGTGCGCGAATCAACGGGTGGCATTTATTTCGGCGAACCGCGCGGCATCCACACGGACGCCAATGGCAAGCGCACCGGCATTGATACGGAAGTCTATACCGAAGATGAAATCGCCCGCGTGGCGCGCATTGCCTTTGATCTGGCGCGTAAGCGTCGTAACAAGGTCACCAGCGTTGAAAAGGCGAATGTCATGCAATCCGGGCGTCTCTGGCGCGCGGTCGTGGGTGAGATCGGCAAGGCCGAATTCCCAGATGTTGAGCTTGAACATATGTACGCCGATAATTGCGCCATGCAGCTTTGCTCGCGCCCTAAGCAGTTTGATGTGATCCTGGGGTCCAATCTGTTTGGCGATGTGCTGTCTGATCTGGCGGCTGCGCTAACCGGATCGCTTGGTATGCTGCCATCGGCCACATTGGGGGCAGTGGATTCCTCTGGCCGGCGGCATGCGCTTTATGAGCCGGTGCATGGCTCAGCGCCCGATATTGCCGGCAAGGGCATTGCGAATCCCTGCGCGCAAATCCTGTCCTTCGCCATGTTGCTGCGCTGGTCCTTCGGCATGGAAGAAGATGCGCGGCTGCTGGAAGCCGCTGTAGAAAAGGTGCTGTCGGGCGGGCTGCGTACCGCCGATATCATGCAGGCCGGCATGGCGCGGGTTGGCACCAGCGTGATGGGCGAAGCCGTGGTGCGCGAATTGGATAAGCTCGCCGCATGATCAATTAGCGGGGCAGGCGGGGTTGCGCCTTTGGCGTTGCTCCGCTATCCGTCACGCATCAAGGGCGCCCGTAGCTCAGCTGGATAGAGCACCAGACTACGAATCTGGGGGTCAGAGGTTCGAATCCTTTCGGGCGCGCCATTCAATTGCATTCGATAATTTGAACATTTTGTCCCTACTGGACGGTTCCTCAAAACGACCCGCGCGTAGCCCTCTAAAAATGGCGAAGTATCGCCGCTCCAGGCACCGCCGATTTCGTGTGGAGTGGCTCTTTTCGATGTTTGTGGCTTACCGATTTCCCTGTGGCATTGCCCGCAGGGCGCATCAACTGCCCTAATCGCCCCCCAACGCCGCCCCCGCCGCCAGGGGCGCGAGCGGCGCTGCCAGTGACACCCCGGCGCCCAGCAGCAGCAGAAAGGGCGCGGCGGAAAGCCCAGCGCTGGCGGCTTCAATCGCTGCAGCACCGAAAATCACCGCCGGGATAGCGAGTGGCAACACGAGCAAGGGCAGCAGCACGCCGCCGCGCCTGGCACCAAGCGTCAGCGCCGCGCCCAGAGTGCCAAGCAGCGACAAAAGCGCGGTCGCGAGCGCAAGCGCTGCCATCGCGACCCCCCAGGCCTCCACTGGCAGATTGAGCATCGCGGCTGCGATGGGGCTCGCCGCAATCAGCGGCACGCCCGTGGTCAGCCAATGGCCAAGCGCCTTGGCCGCCGCCAATACCCCGCGCGGCAGGCCCGACAACAACAATTGATCAAGCGAGCCATCCTCAGCCTCCGCCCCGAATAGCCGATCCAGCGGCAAAAGTGCCGCGAGCAATGCGGCGGCCAGCAAGGCGCCGGGGGCAAGGCGGGCGAGCGTCTCAGGCGCCGGCCCTACGCCAAAGGGGAAAAGTGCCGCCACCAGCACGAAGAACAGCACCGCGGCCAGTGTATCGGAAGGGTGGCGCAGCGCGAGCTTCCATTCCCGCCCAAGCACCGCGAGAAACCCGCCGAAGACGCTGGTGTTCATAGCTTCAGCTCCCGCGCATCGGGCAGGGGCAAGGGCAGATGGGTCGCGGCCAGGATGGCGCCGCCGGCGGCGCGGTGGCGCGCCATCAAATCGCCAAGCCGGGCGACGGAAGCCGTATCCAGCCCAAGGCTTGGTTCATCCAGCAACCAAAGCCGCGCCGGCGCCAAGGCCAGCCGCGCGAGGGCCAAGCGCCGCCTTTGCCCAGTGGACAGCACCCGCCCCGGCAGGGATGCCAGCGCGCCAAGGCCAAGTGCTTCCAGGGCGGGGGTGACTTCGCCGCCCCAAAGTGCCGCGTAAAAGGCCAGGTTTTCGGCCACTGTCAGCGCCGGCTTCAGCGCATCCTGGCTGGAGATGTAGCGCAGCCGCAGCGCATGGCCGGCAGGATCGGTGCGGGCGGGCGTGCCTTCCAGCAACACCTCACCACCCGCCGCCGGCAGCAGACCGGCAATCACGCGAAGCAGGCTTGATTTCCCCGCGCCATTGGCGCCGGTCAGCAGCAGCGCGCCACCAGCGGGCACGGCGAAACTCAGCCCTGCGAAAATCGCCCGGTCGCCCCGGATGCAGGCAAGCTCCCGCACATCCAGAATGGGTTGCCCCGCTGCCAAATCCGCCCCCTCGCCAATGGACCACATGCCATCTCCATGCTTTAAAGCCGCGTTCAGCGCGGTCACGCAAGGCCAGCGCGCTTGAGGAAGGGTAACCAACCATGCGGATGATCGGGCAAGACAGCCTGAAGACCCGTCGCACGCTCAGCGTGGACGGCAAGACCTATCATTATTTCAGCCTGCCCGAGGCAGCAAAGAGCATCGGCGACATCTCCCGCCTGCCCTATAGCCTCAAGGTGCTGCTTGAGAATGTGCTGCGCTTCGAAGATGGCCGTTCCTATACGGTGGATGATGCGAAGAAGATCGCCGAATGGGTGAAGGATGGCCGTTCCGATAAGGAAGTGCCTTTCCGCCCCGCGCGCATCCTGCTCCAGGATTTCACGGGAGTTCCCGCCGTGGTGGACCTTGCCGCCATGCGCGATGCGCTGCTTGGCCTGGGTGGCGATCCGCGCAAGGTGAACCCGCTGGTGCCGGTTGATCTCGTGATTGACCATTCGGTGATGGTGGATGTGTCGGGCACCGCATCCTCGCTCAAGCAGAATGTGGATATCGAATTTGAACGCAATGGTGAGCGTTACGAATTCCTCCGCTGGGGTCAGGAAGCCTTCAATAATTTCCGAGTCGTGCCGCCGGGCACGGGCATCTGCCACCAGGTGAACCTGGAATATCTGGCGCAGGTGGTTTGGACCGCCACGGATACCGGCGATGTCTTCGCCTTCCCCGATTCCTGCTATGGCACGGATAGCCACACCACCATGGTGAATGGCCTTGGCGTGCTGGGCTGGGGTGTCGGCGGCATTGAAGCGGAAGCCGCCATGCTCGGCCAGCCGATTGCCATGCTCATCCCCGATGTCATCGGCTTCAAGCTGACCGGTTCCGTGAAGGAAGGTGTGACAGCGACCGATCTGGTGCTGACGGTCACGCAAATGCTGCGCAAGAAGGGCGTGGTCGGCAAGTTCGTTGAATTCTTCGGCCCAGGTTTGGCGCATCTGCCGCTCGCGGATCGTGCGACCATCGGCAATATGGCGCCCGAATATGGCGCGACTTGCGGCTTCTTCCCGGTGGATGACACCACGCTGGAATATCTGCGCCTGTCCGGCCGCGATGAGCATCGCATCAATCTGACGCGCGACTATCTGAAGGCGCAGGGCATGTTCCGTGAGGAAGGCATGCCTGATCCGGTCTTCACCGATACGCTCGAACTTGATCTCAGCACGGTTGAGCCTTCCATGGCAGGGCCGAAGCGGCCGCAGGATCGCGTGGCGCTCAGCAATGCCGCGCCGGCCTTCCTCAAGGATCTGGCCGCGGGCACCATGGGCGTGCCGGGGGATCAGGCGGATCTGCGCGTGCCGGTGGAAGGGGCGAATTATGACCTCGGCCATGGCGATGTGGTCATTGCCGCCATCACTTCCTGCACCAATACATCCAACCCCTATGTGCTGGTCGCGGCAGGGTTGGTTGCGAAAAAGGCAGTGGAAAAGGGCCTGACGGCGAAGCCTTGGGTGAAGACCTCGCTCGCGCCTGGTTCCCAGGTTGTGACGGAATATCTGAACAAGGCCGGGCTCACGCCGCATTTGGATGCGCTTGGCTTCCAGACGGTGGGCTATGGCTGCACCACCTGCATCGGCAATTCCGGCCCGCTGCCGGATGCCATTGTGGATGCGATCGAAAACAACAAGCTGGTCGGCGTTTCGGTGCTTTCGGGCAACCGCAACTTCGAAGGCCGCGTGCATGCCAATGTGCGCGCCAATTACCTTGCCTCGCCCCCGCTGGTGGTGGCCTATGCGCTGGCCGGCACCATCCGCAAGGATTTGACGAAGGAGCCGATTGGCACGGGCCGCGATGGCCAGCCGGTTTACCTCAAGGATATTTGGCCGACGCAGAAGGAAGTGAACGACACGGTGCATGCCGCCGTGACGCGTGAGATGTTCCAGGAGCGTTATGGCGATGTCTTCAAGGGCCCGACGCAATGGCAGGCCATTCGCGTTGAAGCCGGCAGCGATACCTATCGCTGGAATTCGGGCAGCACCTATGTGCAGAACCCGCCGTATTTCGAAGGCATGACCGCCGATCCGAAGCCTGTGGGTGACGTGAAGGGTGCGCGCATCCTGGCGCAGCTCGCGGATTCCATCACCACCGACCATATCTCCCCGGCGGGGAATATCCGGAAGGCATCGCCGGCGGGTGAATATCTGCTGGAACACCAGGTGCGTCAGGCGGATTTTAACAGCTATGGCGCGCGGCGCGGCAACCATCAGGTGATGATGCGCGGCACCTTCGCCAATCCGCGTATCCGCAATGAAATGGTGCCCGGCGTGGAGGGCGGCATTTCCAAGCATTATCCTTCGGGTGATGTGGCGCCGATCTACACCACGGCGATGCGCTACAAGAATGAAGGCGTGCCGCTGGTGGTGATTGGCGGCAAGGAATATGGCACCGGGTCTTCGCGCGATTGGGCGGCCAAGGGCACCTATCTGCTCGGCATCAAGGCCGTGATCGCCGAAAGTTTTGAGCGTATCCATCGTTCAAACCTGGTTGGCATGGGCGTGCTGCCGCTGGTCTTCAAGGAAGGCGAAAGCCGCCAGAGCCTCGGCCTGAAGGGTGATGAGAAGATTGACATCCTGGGCGTGGAAAAGCTCTCCCCGCGCATGATGATGGACATTGTGATCACCCGCGCCGATGGGTCACAGGTGAAGACCCAGGTGCTGTGCCGCGTGGATACCGCCGATGAGGTGGAATACTACAAGAATGGCGGCATCCTGCATTACGTGCTGCGTGGGATGGCGAAGGCGGCCTGATTTCTGTCAGTGACCTAAAGAAGCGCGGTGCCGAAAGGGCCGCGCTTTTTTTATGTTCAATCCGCCAACCATTCGGCCATGGTGGCATTCACCGCTTCCGGCACTTCCATGCTCGGCAAATGGCCGGAACCGGCGAAGCGGATCAGGCGCGCGCCGGGGATGGCGGCGGCTATTTCTTCGGCCAGGTAAGGCTGCGTCATAACATCATCCTCGCCCACCGCGACCAGCGTCTTGGCGCGGATCGCGGGCAAGTGGGGTCTGGAATCAATGCGCCCGGTAAGCGCGGTTTGCTGGCGGAGGAAAGCGTCACGCCCAACCCGTTCCGCCATGGCCATCACCTCGGTTGCCAAGGGGCCATCCAGGCGGGAAGGATGCAGCAGCATGGGCAGTAGGCGCGGGGTCACGCCGCGAAAACGCCCGGTCTGGGCAAGGGTGAGCAACCCGCGCCGGCGTTCAGTCTGTTCTGGCGTATCCGCGCGGGCCGAATTGTCGAAAAGGGCGAGGCGCTTGACCTGCCCCGGCGCGCGGCGCACCACCTCCAGCGCTACATGGCCGCCCATGGAAAGCCCCGCGACCGCCAATGGCCCATCCAGCCCGGCAAGGGCGGCTTCCGCCATGGCGGCGATGCTGTCATGCCCCGTCAGGCAGGCCACCACCACGCGGCGGGAGGCGCTGAAGGCTTCGATCTGGTCGCGCCAAAGCCGGGCATCGCAGAGCATGCCGGGGAGCAATAAAAGGGTTTCGTTCTGAGCCATGGTTCGAAACTATCCCCGCAGCGGCGCAACCGTCCAGGCAAGCCCCACCCAAGGCGACGGAAATCCTTGATTCCCGCGCGGTATGGGCGCATAGGGGGCGCGCTCGCGGTAAGGCGGGCCGGATCCGCCGGCCCCGGCATGCGCGCCCCGCCGGGGCTCGGCCTTTCCCGCACCCACCGCCAAGCGCTGATAGCGCGGGCCTAGAAAGCGATTGAAGTTGAACGAAAATACTGAAGTGACCGCCGCCGAGGCTGTCCCAAGCGAACCGCAAACCCTTCCCCTGGCGCCTGCAAGGTCTGAAGCCGCGCCAGCCGAAGAAGCCCCGTTGGCCGAAGCGCCGGCCGCGGAAGCTGCCCCGGAAGCGGCAGAATCCGCGCCCGATGCGCTGCCCATCCCGGAAGAAGACCGCGCCACTTTCGATTCCATCGGCCTGTCTGAGGAAATCGTGAAGGCCGTGACGGAATCGGGCTATCGCCACCCAACCCCCATTCAGGAACAGGCCATCCCCCATGTGCTGATGGGCCGCGATGTGCTGGGCTGCGCGCAAACCGGCACCGGCAAGACCGCGTCCTTCGTGCTGCCCATGCTGGATATCCTGACCGGTTCACGCGCCAAGGCGCGCATGCCGCGCAGCCTGATCCTGGAACCGACCCGCGAGCTTGCGTTGCAGGTCGCCGAGAATTTCGAGAAATACGGCAAATACCTCAAGCTCAATCATGCGCTGCTGATCGGCGGTGAGAGCATGAATGACCAGCGCGATGTGCTGGAAAAGGGCGTGGATGTGCTGATTGCCACGCCGGGCCGCCTGCTTGATCTGTTTGATCGTGGCCGTGTGCTGCTCGCCGATTGCAAGGTGCTGGTGATTGATGAAGCGGACCGGATGCTCGATATGGGCTTCATTCCGGATGTGGAACGCATTGTTTCCATGCTGCCGCCCTTGCGCCAGACGCTGTTCTTCAGCGCCACCATGGCGCCGGAAATCCGCCGCCTGGCTGATGCCTTCCTGTCCAACCCGAAGGAAATCACGGTCGCCCGACCGGCTTCGGTCGCGACCACGATCACGACGGGCCTGGCTTACGTGCAGCCCTTCGACAAGCGTGAGGCGTTGCGCCGGCTGATCCGGCGTGAGCAGGTCACCAATGCGCTGATCTTCTGCAATCGCAAAATTGACGTGGATATCCTGTACAAATCGCTGAAGAAGCATGGCTTCAGCGTGGGCGCGCTGCATGGCGATATGGATCAAAGCCAGCGCTTCGCGACACTCAATGCCTTCAAGGCGGACGAATTGCAGCTGCTGGTCTGTTCCGATGTCGCAGCGCGCGGGCTTGATATCGGCGGGCTTTCGCATGTGTTCAATTTCGATGTGCCCTTCCATTCGGAAGATTACGTGCATCGCATTGGCCGCACCGGTCGCGCCGGGCGTGAAGGCCATGCCTATACCATCGCAACCGCCGATGACGCGAAGAATGTCGCCGCCATCGAAAAACTGACCGGCAAACCCATCCCGCTTCTGGATATCGAAGGGCTGGAGCCGGTGACGGAAGCGGAGATCCAGGAAGCGCTGACTTCCACCAAGCGTGGCCGTGGCCGTGGCGGCCCGGCGCGTCGGCCGGATCGTCGTGATGGCGGGCGTGGCCGGCCGGAACGTGGCCGCCGTGATGGTCAGGACCGCGCGCCACGCCCGGAAGCGCCGGAAGATGTGGCCGCCGAGGCCCCCGCGCGGCGGGAGCGCCCGGAACGGCGCTCGCGCGCCGAAGCGCAAGAAGGCCGCGATGCAAATAGGCGAGATCGCGCGCCGCGTCGGGACCGTGATGCGCAGCCGAGTGAATTCGCCCTGCGTGAAGCCGCCATGCGCGATTACGCCCCGCGGGAGCGTGAGGCACCGCGGCAGGATCGCGATTATCGCAACCGCGACCGGCGCGATGACCTCGGCCCGCCCGTGCAGGGGTTCGGTGATTTGGTGCCGGCCTTCATGCTGATCCCGATCCCCCGCCCGCGCCGCGCCGCGGCACCGGCGGCGGTGGAGGCAGCGCCCGAGGTTGACGCCGCCTGACGCGCCCGCAAACTTCATTTTATGGTTCAAAACAAAGCCTGAGTTGAGGATAGAAGCATGAATGTCGTGACACCCCCGAAGAAGACCGCCATCGCGCCCTTCACCTGGGAAGACCCGTTGCTGCTTGAAGAAGCGCTGACGGAAGAAGAACGCATGATCCGCGACAGCGCCCGGCAATTCTGCCAGGAACGCCTGATGCCGCGCGTGCTGGAAGCCAATCGGCATGAGCGTTTTGATCGCGACATCATGAATGAATTTGGCGAAATGGGTTTCCTGGGTGCGACGCTGGATGGCTATGGCTGCGCCGGCGTTTCCTATGTGTCCTATGGGCTGATGGCGCGCGAAGTGGAGCGTGTCGATTCCGGCTATCGCAGCGCGTTTAGCGTGCAATCATCGCTCGTGATGTTTCCGATCCATGCCTATGGCTCGGAAGAACAGAAGCAGAAGTATCTGCCGAAGCTGCGCACCGGGGAATGGGTGGGCTGCTTTGGCCTGACCGAGCCCGATGCCGGGTCTGATCCTAATTCCATGCGCACGCGTGCGCGGAAAGTGGATGGCGGTTACATCGTGAGCGGTTCGAAGACCTGGATCACCAATTCACCCATCGCCGATCTGGCTGTTGTCTGGGCCAAGGATGATGAGGGCATTCTGCGCGGTTTCGTGCTGGAACGCGGCATGAAGGGCCTGACTTTCCCGAAAATTGAAGGCAAGTTCAGCCTGCGCGCTTCCGTCACTGGCATGATCATGATGGATGAGGTTTTCGTGCCGGAAGAAAACCGCCTGCCGGGTGTGCGGTCTCTGGCGGGTCCATTCTCCTGCCTCAATCGCGCGCGTTATGGCATTGCCTGGGGCGCGATGGGGGCCGCGGAATTCTGCTGGCATGCGGCGCGGGAATACACGCTGAACCGCATCATGTTCGGCAAGCCACTGGCGGCCACACAGCTAGTGCAGAAGAAGCTGGCTGACATGCAAACCGAAATCACGCTTGGCCTGCATGCGGTGCTGCGCGTGGGGCGGCTATTCGATGAACACAAGGCCGCGCCCGAGATGATCAGCCTGGTCAAGCGCAACAATTGCGGCAAGGCTTTGGATATCGCTCGCGTTGCGCGCGACATGCATGGCGGCAATGGCATTGTGGATGAGTATCACGTCATTCGCCACGTCATGAATCTTGAAACGGTCAATACCTATGAAGGCACGCATGATGTGCATGCGCTGATCCTGGGCCGGGCGCAGACCGGGTTGAACGCCTTCGGCTGATCACGCCGAAGCGCCAGCCGTGGAAATCCTGATTGAGCGTATGGGCGCGGGCGGCGATGGCATCGCCCCCGGCTCGATTTATGTGCCGCAGGCGCTTCCCGGCGAGAGGCTGAATGTCACCATCACCGGCAAGCGCGGCGATGGGGCGCTGGCCGCCATTCAGGACATCATCTCTGCCAGCCCTGACCGGATCGCGCCTGCTTGCGCACATTTCACGGCAGGCTGTGGCGGCTGCGCGCTGCAACATTGGGCGCCGGCGCCGCAAGCGGCCTGGAAGCGCGACAAGCTGCGCGTGGCCCTGGCGCGGGGTGGCTTTGCCGAGGCGCCGATTGCCGAGACCATCACAACACAAGCTGGCGCGCGTCGGCGGGCTGATTTCGCCATACGGCGCGGGACGGATGGGCTGAGGCTTGGCTTTCACGCGGCGGGCAGTGCCGCCATGCTGGATATCGCCGCCTGCCCGGTGCTGCATCCGCGCCTGGTGGCGCTGCTCGGGCCGCTGCGCGATATGCTGCCGCGCCTGCCAGCGCTGAAGCGCGATGGGTCGGCAGTGCTGAACCTGCTTGATACCGGGCCGGATTTGCTGCTGCGCACCGATGGCGTGCTGGATGCCGCAGGGCGGGCACTGCTGGCAGGGTTTGCGGCGGCGCAGGGGCTTCAGCGCATCGCCTGGGCGCGCGGCAATGGCGCGCCAGAGGTCGCGGCCCAGCTTGGGCCGGTGGCGATTACGCTGAGCGGTGTGGCCGTCACGCCTGCCCCCGGTGCGTTCCTGCAAGCAAGCCATGAAGGGGAGCAGGCGATTATCGCCGCCATGCTGGCCGGGCTGCCCATCAAACTCGTCGGCCGGGGGCGGATTGCTGATCTCCATGCGGGCTATGGCACGCTGAGCCTCGCCCTGGCGCGGCGGGGCAGGGTCACGGCTTTCGAATCGGATGGGGCAGCGGTGGCGGCGCTGGCCAATGCTGCCGCCAAGGCCGGGCTGCCCTTGGCGGCGACGCGGCGCGATTTGGCACGCCAGCCACTCACGGTCGCGGAATTGGCGCCCTTCGCCGCCGTGGTGCTGGACCCGCCCTTTGCGGGGGCCGAGGAACAGGCGGCCCTGCTGGCGCGTTCCGCCGTGCCGGCTGTGATTTATGTGTCTTGCAATCCGCAGGCGCTGGCGCGGGATATGCGGTTTTTTGCCGATCAGGGCTGGCGGGTGGATGCCGCCACGCCGATTGATCAATTCCTTTGGTCCGGCCAGCTTGAGGCCGTGGTAACACTTAGATCTCGTCCGCCGCGCGGTCGCGCGTCAGA